>NZ_JCACKO010000152.1:0-40299 GCF_059505445.1 Brasilonema angustatum
AGAAAGAATTAGAGACTAATCATTTGTATCAAGGATTTCGTGAAATGGTATAACTGGTAACTGATAACTGATAAAGATGTACCTAGCTTCGTCAAAAATAAAATATGAGTTCTATATTAAGCAAGAAAATCTTCCAAGCTTAGTACATTTACCCAACTTGAACTGTTATTAGATTCATGGGATAAATCCATTAATAACTGAGAGTAAATCCCTTCTCGTAAGGATGGAACGATTTGTTTTTTGGATTCAATTCCTTGCACCCATTCATCTACAACTCTCAAAAATGCAGAAATGCGACCATCTGAGTGATTTTTCGGAAACAATAATCGATTGGGAATTTCAATTTCAGTTAATGGTTTACCTGGTTGAGAAGACAAAACACGAAACCCATGTACGTAATCTTTTTGATTTTCACTTCCTAATACTAGAGTTGCGCGATCGCCATACACTTCTATCCAATGAGTACGCGATGCATGAACCACAGCACTGATAGAAACTTGACAAGGTGTCCCATCTGCCAACTCTAACATCAGCATACAGGTGTCATCGGTTTCTACGGGCTTTAATTCTCCAGTGTTGGAGTCTAGTCGTTCGGCGATCGCGGTAGTGAAATGGGCGTTTAACTTGCGTACAGGACCAAATAGCCAATGAATATAATCAAAAGTGTGAGAACCCAAAGATCCTAATGCACCGCCTCCTTGGTCTTTACGAGAATACCAGTTCCAAGGGCGTCCAGCATCAGCACGAGAAGAACCTAGCCAATCAATTCTAATCAAACGCTTTGAACCCACATAACCTTGTGACAACAATTCCGAAAAGAATTGCCATCCTGGTACAAAGCGAAATTCAAAGTCTACAGTTGCAATCACACCTGCTTTTTGGGCTAACTGGTAAAGTTCTTTAGCTTCGGCTGCATTTAGAGTTGTGGGTTTTTCTATTAATACGTGTTTTCCTGCTTGCAGCGCTGCTTTTGCCATTTCGTAATGCAAAAATGGTGGTGTGGAAATGCTTACTGCTTGGACTTCTTGCAGCCTAACGATATCTGTGATTGTATTGCAGGCGTGAGGAATATTGTAGGATTGTGCGATCGCTTTAGCTTTATTTAAATCTTGGTTATATACAGCAACGATCTGTGTCTGAGGATGAGCCAGAAATCCAGGAATATGCACTTTCTGACCAAATCCCGTGCCAATAACAGCAACGCCAATCACAGTAAATGAATTCCTTTTTATATTTTTCTGAGTTATTTTACCATTAACAGGGAATAGGGAACAGGGAACAGGGAACAGTGAACAGTAAACAGGGAACAAGGGGTGGACGAGTCTGTTTCCTACCTAGATAACTGATAACTGTTAAGCTGTAGCGAGTTTGTTGCTTTGAAAGCGCTCAAATGGATTGAAACCAGGTTGAATTTGTGCTGTAAAGTGGACTCCTGCCCAATCATGTGCAGTTTCTTCGTGATGGTAAAGCATTCGAGTGAGTCGGTTTTCCCAGTTCTGTGAGGGAAGCTGACGCAATAAATCGGTAAGGCTATAGAATGCATCCAACACCGTGAAGCTAGCTTCGCGCACATGAGGTGGACGAGAAAGTACTAATGAGTCCCGTTGGACAAAAAATGCGTCGTGGGGAATGACTGCATCCACAGTTCGCATGAGATAATTTTCAATTGCTGCGACTTCGTGACGAGAGTGGATGTCAGTCGCCACGACTAGCATTTCAATACCAAAGTTTTTGGCGTGTGCGAGAAAATCCCCTGCATTGCTAACTGACTTGCGCGTTGGTTTGACAACATAGATATTTGTGTCGAACAAGCTTGGTAAGGGTGAAGCGAAAACATCCTTACCTGCTGACATATCAACAATAATCGCCTCGTTGTGATCTTCCCAAACGTGCTTTAAGAAAATCTCAATCGCCCCGGTTTTGCTGTGAAAGCACTTTTTGCGGTAATCGTCTTGCGTAAAATCACCAACTCGGATCAATTCCACTCCATCAATGAGAGTGACATAGCGATTGCGCCACTCGGCTGGTTCTCTTAACCGCAACAAACGCGATCCTTCCCCAGGCGGAGTTGTTTTTATCATTGGTAAATCAGCAGTAATTCTCGGATTGCTACCAGCAAAGTAAGAACGCAACCAATCTAAATCATTACCAATATCCCGTGCAGTTCCCGAATCTCCCCGCTGCATTTCGACAGGCGTTGCACCCAGTTCTTCAGCTAGATGCAAATTGTGATCGCCATCAATACCTAAAACTTGGAAATCACAGAAATAGTTCAGAAATTGTAAAAGGCAGGTACTAATAGTGGTTTTTCCACTTCCTCCTTTGCCATAAACAGCTAATCTCATCGTTTACTTTGTTTTGTCTTATTTTTGATTCACAACGATATTGGAGCTTATTCTCAAATGTGAAATTAGGAAACAGTGCCGAAAAAACTTTTTGATACTAGTATTAATAGTGGCGTAAGTAACAATGACAGTCAGGTTTTTCAATAAGTGACTCTACCAAAGAATTCAGGACAGTCGCAGCTAACAAGCCACCTCCCAAAGTTCCTTCAATTGTAATAAAAGGCACGTTCGATTGCATCAATTGTCGCTTAGCAGCTGGAGCATGACTAAAGCCAATGGGCATACCAATGACTAGCGCTGGTTGAATTTCTTGGTTTTGGATGGCTTTACATACAGAAAGCAGCACACTAGGAGCATAGCCAATCACTAACACACAACCTGGGGAGACTTGCTGTAATTTTTCCTGCCATTGTTGATCCAGCCAAAATGCTTTTTCTGCTTCTGTGGCTGTCGTAATATGAGAGTTATCAATCAACGTTTCCACTGGACATCCCAAATGAGCTAACCTCGTTGTATCCAACGCAGCAGCTACCGTTGGAATATCCGCAACTATCTGACAGCCGGATTTGAGGACTTCACGACTTGTGGCGATCGCCTTATCACTCAACCTCACAAACGACGCCAAACTGACATCGCCACAAGCTAAAACCAGGTTTGAGATCAGGTCTTGTTCAATTTCAGAACGCCTAGAAAGGTCAGGTAGCAGGCGTTCCAACGATTCAGTAAAAGCTTCTGGGTGAGCATGAACTTCAGCATCCAACCCATCCCAGAGTTTTTCTAGTCCGCCGAGTCCTGTTTGAGTATCTACCTCCAGTAGCTTGAGTTGTGCTAAAACTTCAGCTTGGATGATTTCACAATCGCGATCGCGCCCCAGTAACCCTTCTAATGCAGATGCTGTTTGCCGTAGTTGAGAAATTTGCTGTATGACTGCGCGATATTGTAGCTGCAGTTGCGTCATCAAGTTAGCAGTTGTGTCTTGTTGTGGTTCCACTTCCAGTATTTGGCGGATGTGGTTGAGTTGAAACCCTTGCTGCTTGAGTGCGACGATGCGTTGTAATCTGAGTACATCGTTGTCAGTATAGAGGCGGTAGTTACTGGGCGATCGCACTGGTTGAGGAAGTAACCCCAATTCATGATAGTGGCGAACCATGCGCGGAGTCATCCCGCCTCCCACTGCTTGGGTAAATTCTTTGATAGCAAGGAGTTTAGTCATTGAAGTTTTGTTAAATAAAAGCAGTGAACTAAATTTGAACTAAATACAAAAAAAATTGACACTCCTCATGCCTACAAGCATATGGTGTTTCTTTAATTCGTAGCGGGTGGCGTGCCGCCCGTGGGATGCTCCTAAAGCGATAACGCAAAATGAAATCTAAGATGGAATTGATATTGTGTGAGGGAATGCTCAATGAAAATTTTGGTAGTAGAGGATGATGAACGAACCAATGCAATTCTGACAGAAGCGCTCACTGCTCATAACTATATAGTTAATACGGTGGTTGATGGTCAAACAGGTCTACAACTTGTACAAAACTTTGAATATGACCTCATTTTATTGGATATCATGTTACCTGGGTTAGATGGCATTAGTGTTTGTCGTCAACTGCGTCAAGAGCGCTATCAAATACCAATTATGCTACTGACTGCAAAAGACAATAGCCTTGATAAAGTTATGGGCTTAAATGCAGGTGCAGATGATTACATGGTTAAGCCCTTTAATGTGTCAGAACTGATCGCTCGTATCCGCGCCTTGTTGCGACGACCCAAAAGTGCCACACTGACTTTTGTACTGAGTTGGGGAAACCTACAATTTGACACTAGCAAAAGTTTAGTAACTTGTGATCAAAAGCCCCTACGTCTAACAGTAAAAGAATATCAGTTACTAGAGCTTTTCTTGCGGAATCCACACCGGATTTTTAGCAAAAGTGCAATTGTAGAAAATCTGTGGTCTGATGCAGAACATCCAGCAGAGGATGTTGTTAGAACTCATATCAAGGGACTTCGGCAGAAGTTAAAAGCAGGTGGAGTGATCGCAGATTTTCTTGAGACAGTTTATGGTTTGGGGTATCGACTTAAGTCCCCACCTGGAAGTGAGCAATCTACAGATGCAATATCATCTTCACAGTCAATTGAAACCAGCAAAAAGCAAGCTCAAACTGAAATAGTGGAATCGCTTGCTAAACTCTGGGAACGATTTAAGGATAGCTTTATTGATGAAGTAGAATCTATATTGCAAGCGATAACTGCTTTGGAAGCAGGTATTCTCGAACCTGAAGTACAACAAAAAGCAAAGCATAAAGCCCACAAATTAGCAGGAGCATTGGGATCTTTCGGTTTTCATGAAGGTTCAAGTTTGGCAAGGGAAATTGAGCAATTGCTCTCAGTCACAAATTTAGATCGCCTTCAAACAGAACAATTATCAAAACTGGTGAATTTATTGCAACAGGAGTTACAGAAGCCGCCAGTTTTGCCGACTTCTACTGCTGTCTGTTTTGCGCAACATGGTCTGATACTAGTGATTGATGATGATCCAGCACTGGCAGAGCGAATTCGGCTTGAAGCAGCTGCGTGGGGTTTTCAAGTAGAAGTTGCCCCCAGTTTGGCTGCTGCGAGTGAGGCAATGACAAACAATCTTCCTGATGTCATCCTACTCGACCTTACGTTTGCTGAACCTGCCGAAAGTGGACTGACTTTCTTAGCCCAACTGAGAAACCAGCACTTAGAGATTCCAGTTATAGTTTTAACAGGACGAAATAGTTTAGCTGACAGGTTAGAAGCCGCTTGTTTAGGGAGTCATGCTTTTATACACAAATCAGTCTGTTCTAGTGAAATACTGAGGGCAGTCACTCAGGTACTCAATCATGCTCAAACGGCCCAAGCTAAAGTCATGATTGTAGATGATGATCCCAAACTGCTAGAGAGTTTGTCTGCATTACTTGAACCGTGGGGGCTTCATCTCACAACCCTTGCAGACCCGCAACAATTTTGGCAAGTACTGGAAGCCTCAGTTCCAGATTTACTGATTTTAGATGTAAAAATGCCTGACATTAACGGGGTTGAACTTTGTCAGGTGGTACGCAATGATCCTCAGTGGAGTCAGTTGCCCGTACTTTTTTTGTCCGCTTGTCATGATGCCCAAACAATGCATCAGGTATTTATAGCAGGTGCAGATGATTATATCCAAAAGCCGATTGTAGGACCAGAACTGATTGCCCGTATTTTCAATCGGTTAGAGCGAACCAAAATCCACCGGGATTTGGCACAAATAGATCCGCTCACGAGTCTAACAAATCGGCAAAAGTCTATTCAACAGCTAACAAGTTTGTTGTATCTGGCAGAACGTCATCATCAACCTTTTTGTTTTATGCTGTTGAGTTTAGACAACTTCAAACTGGTCAATAATCAATACGGTTATGATTCCGGAGATATGGTTCTTAGCCAATTCGGAAAACTCTTAAAGCAGTCCTTCCAGAGTGGAGATGTTATATCTCGTTGGGGCGGTAAAGAGTTTGTTATTGGTTTATACGGTGTGAAGCGAGAACAAGGTCTCAAGTTGCTGCTAAGGTTCAAAAAAATCTGGAATCAGCAGGAGTTTACTGATACTAATAATCAGATTTTTCGTGCCAGTTGTAGCGCTGGAATAGCACAGTATCCAAATGATGGTGCTGACCTAAAAGAACTTTATCGCGCCGCTGATGCTACACTGTTTCAAGGCAAAATTCTAGAATGAAATCGAGCATTCAAGATAGAGTTATTTATAGCAAAATCAATAGAAAATAGAAAAAGGAAAACATGGGAAATGTCATGAATCCTAATTCTTTTTTACGAATGTAAGCGTCTGCTCTTGTAGAATTTTTAACTAACAAATATTGAATTCGATGAAGCACCGCTTTCAACATAAGTTTATTACCACTGGATTTGGATTGGTATTGCCAACGTTTGTCGGTGTTGGTTGGAGTTTTCAGAATACACCGCAGGCATTGTTTTTAAGTATTAAGCAATCTGCCATTCAATCTCGCATCATTTTTATCTTTGCGTTAGTTGGCTTCAGCCTAAGTCTGGTACTTGTGTGCTCAATGTGTTATTTCTTAAATCGCCAGATAACTGAGCGTCAGCACGCAGAACAGGCACTACGGGAAAGTGAGCAACGGTTTCAGTTCTTAACTGAGGCGACTTTTGAAGGCATTATTATCCATGAGATGGGAAAGATTATTGATGCCAACCAATCCTTTGCTAAGTTGTTCGGTTACGAAACTCAGGAAGTTATTGGTATGTCGGCAAAGGATTTTTTAACACCTGAATCTTTAGCACTGGTCATGAAAAATATTGCGTCTGGTTATGATTCACCATATGAAGTCACTGGTGTCAAGAAAAATGGAACAACTTTCCCATTAGAAGTGGTTGGGAAAAACAGTATCTATCAGGATCGCAAGGTGCGGATGGCTGTAGGGCGCGATATAACAAAGCGTAAGCAAGCCGAAGGGCGTTTGAAAGCCCGTGAGCATCAGCAAGCAGTTGTTGCTCAGCTGGTGGGTCAGCAGGCATTAGCTGGTGTAGCCGTATCTACGTTAATGAATGAAGCAGTGACTCTTGTTGCTCAAAACCTTGAAGTTGAGTATTGCAAAATTTTTGAACTTCTGCCGGATGGACAAGCATTTCTTCTACGGGCTGGAATCGGCTGGCAAGAAGGCTTGGTAAATCACGTCACCGTCGGCACTGATTTAGATTCCCAGGCAGGATACACACTCCTTTCTCAGGAGCCAGTAATTGTAGAAGATTTGCGCCAAGAAACACGATTTCGCGGATCAGCACTCCTGCATAACCATGGTGTCGTGAGTGGTATGACCGTCGTTATTCATGGAATTGATCAACCATTTGGTGTTTTAGGTGCTGACACAACAAGACGACGCACCTTTACTGAAGATGATACTAACTTTCTCCAAGCCGTTGCTAATGTGCTAAGTACAGCCATTGAGCGAAAAAAGACAGAAGAGAAACTGCAACAAGCCCATGATAAGCTGGAAATAGAAGTTGCACTGCGAACAGCCGAATTAAGCAAGATAAACCAACAACTACAAACAGAACTCAGCGAGCACAAACGAACAGAAGCTCTTCTACAAGAAAGCGAAGAACGCTTTCGTAGTGCGTTTGAAAATGCGGCTATTGGAAAGGCTTTGGTCGCAATAGATGGACGTTGGTTGCGGGTCAATCGTTCTTTATGTGAAATTGTCGGCTATTGCGAAGCTGAATTGCTAGCCACAACCTTCCAAGCAATTACCCATCCAGATGACTTAGATATCGATTTGGACTATGTACGCCAAGTGCTCAGTGACAAAATTCGTTACTACGAGATGGAAAAGCGGTATTTCCATAAGCAAGGACACATAGTCTGGATTTTGTTAAGTGGATCGCTGGTTCGTGATACTGAGGGCAAACCACTTTACTTTATTGCTCAAATTCAAGATATCACCCGACGCAAACAAGCAGAGCTGGCGTTGCGAGACAGCGAAAGACGATTCCGAGCTATTTTTGACCAAACGTTTCAATTCATTGGGTTACTCAAGCCAGATGGTACGCTTTTAGAAGCAAATCAGACCGCTCTAGATTTTAGTGGCATTAGTCATACAGATATTGTTGATCGTCCTTTTTGGGAAGCGCGGTGGTGGACGATTTCAACCAAAACCCAGAATCAATTAAAGGAGGCGATCGCCCGTGCTGCGACAGGTGAATTTGTGCGTTATGAAGTGGATGTGTTAGGACGAGGAGACACTGTTGCAACGATTGATTTTTCCCTCAAACCTGTTGTGGATGAGACGAGAAATGTCATTTTATTGATTCCAGAAGGTCGGGATATTAGTGAACGCAAGCGAGTAGAAAAAATGAAAAACGAGTTTATCTCGGTCGTTAGCCACGAGTTGCGAACACCCCTGAGTTCTATTCGGGGATCGTTAGGGTTACTCGCCTCTCGACGACTCGATAGCCAGCCTCAGAAGCAAGAGCGAATGTTAGAAATTGCGGTAGCTGAAACCGAACGCTTAACACGTTTGGTCAATGACATTCTAGATTTAGAACGACTGGAGTCAGGTAAAATTGTTTTAGAGAAAACCTCATGTGACACGGCAACCCTCATGTTGCAATCAGTAGAAGTTCTACGACTGCTTGCTGAGGAATCCAAAATTACGCTTAACATTTCTCCCCTATCTGTTCAAGTCTGGGCTGATTCTGATCGCATCATTCAAGTACTCGTAAATATACTTGGTAACGCTGTCAAGTTTTCACCTGCGGGAAGTACTGTTTGGTTGAGTGCAGAACTGTCTCAAAACCCAATACTCAACACCCCTCAAGTCTTGTTTCAAGTAAAAGACCAGGGAAGGGGTATTCCAACAGATAAGCTAGAAAGTATCTTTAGACGATTCCAGCAAGTCGATGCTTCAGATTCTCGAAGTAAGGGAGGAACAGGTTTAGGATTAGCGATTTGCCGGAGTATAGTAAAGCAGCACGGCGGGCAAATCTGGGTCCAAAGCGTTTTGGGACAAGGCAGTACTTTCTACTTTACCTTACCAGTTCTACCAAAGTAGAATAAACTGTCATGTTGGTTACGAATACTCAAGAAACTCATTGAAATCATGTCAAGGCGAATTTTACTGATAGATGATGAAGAACGTCTGAGCGAGGTGGTTCAAACTTGTTTAGAAATTATGGGTGACTGGGAAGTTCTGAGTGCAGGAACAGCAAAAGAAGGCTTGCTCAAAGCAAAAACAGAACATCCGGATGCGATTCTACTCGATGTGATGATGCCTGATATGGATGGTATCACTCTATTTCGTCATTTGCAGCAGAACCGTGCAACTCAATTGATTCCAGTCATTTTGCTGACAGCTAAAATGCAACCCGTTGATCAGGCTCAATTTGCTCAACTAGGGGTGGCTGGAGTGATAGCCAAGCCTTTTGACGCTTTGACATTGGCAGAACAAGTGGCTGAATTACTCAATTAAACAAAGAAGTTCTCAGGAAGAGCCTGGGCCGTCACCGGGTTTCCCGACTTGGGGCGACTGCCGTTCAGGAGTGATAATACTGTAACATTAAGAACTGAAGTAAATTATCTTGCGCTCTCTTCAGACTGTGCTTGTTGTACTTTTTTGCTTTTTCTAAATCTCCCAAGTAAAAGTAAGCCTCTGCTAAAGACCGCAGACAAGTCGCTTCTCCTTGGGGATAACATAACCGACGAGCACTGTACCAACCCTGTCGGTAAATGTAGATTGCAGCTTTTATCCAACCTTGAGACATATAAATGTCTCCCAGACCGTTACATAAATCCTAATCAAACCTAGTCAACACCTATCAAAGCTATTCACTGGGTTTGAGTTTCGTTTACTTCCTGCTTCATTCTGGCAACGTCGGCGTTAACCAGTCCACAGGCTCAAACGGTCTAACTGACCGCGTTCTTCAAATTGACGGTTCGACTCCGCTCACCGTCAACCTTGAGCGAAGCCGAAAGGTTGATTGCTGCGTTCAAATCACGGTCAATAACAAAGCCACAATGACCGCATTCAAACACTCGCTCATTCAAAGTGAGCGTTTCCTTTTTGGTTCGGCAGTTGGAGCATGTCTTGGAACTTGGAAACCATCGGTCAACTACAACAAGCTTTGAACCGTACAGTTCGCACTTGTAGGTTAACTGACGACGGAACTCAAAAAACGACATATCAGCGATAGATGCAGCTAGCTTATGATTAGTCAACATTCCTGACACATTGAGGTTTTCAATCACTATCGTGCCGTGGTTCTTGGCTAACAGTGTTGTAAGTTTGTGTAACGTGTCCTTGCGGATGTTGGCAATTTTTCTGTGCAGCCTAGCTATCTGCATCTGAGCTTTTTTCCAGTTAGCAGAACCAATGATTTTATGGCGATTCAACCATTGCATTCTGCTTAGCTTGGATTCATTTTTTTTGTAGGATTTTGCGCCAGTGACCACCTCACCAGTAGAAAGTGTGGCTAGTGCTTTAACGCCGAGGTCAACTCCTACAACGCCTGCGTGGTTTAATTCTTGAGTGTCTACTTCAAAGCGGAATGAGATGAACCATCTATCAGCTTGACGGGAAATTGTTGCAGATTTGGTTGATACTTGAGGTAGACGTTCATAAGTTTTGAGAACTCCAATCACTGGTACTTGAATTTTGTTGTTGCCGCAAATCTTCACTGTACCTTCAAGTGTGAAAGAATCACGTCTACCTTTTTTCTTAAATTTTGGAACACCAGCAGTTTTATTAAAACAACGCTTCCACGATTCGCGTAACGCCATCAAAGCTTGCTGTGGGGTGGATTTGCTGACTTCGTAGTACCATTCGTTCTCGCTTTTTACCAATGCTACTAACCATTTGTGCAAGTCAATAGCACTAGGAAATTTAATTTTGGAATCAGGATTAATCTTGTTGTGATCCAAAATTTGCTTGGTCAGTCCAAGTCCCCAATTCCAAGCATGACGAGCCACACCACAATGCTTCATTAATGCTGTACGCTGTTGATTGTTCAGTTTCAACTCAGTCTTGAAACCCAGCAACACTACGATACCTCCTTAACTACTTGACTCATACCATCAATCAACTTCTTGTTTTTCTTGCTTCTAGAACCATACAAACGAGCGCTAAACACTGTTATGAGTTCAATCATGTCTTGAACTAGCTCTTGTTCAAAAGGTATCTCTTCGTTACTTTTGTTGATAATGACTACTTCAGTCTCAAACTCTTCACACATAGCAAACACCAACTCAGCACCGAATCTTAGCAGTCTGTCCTTATGGCTTAGTACCAGTCTGGCGACATCACCTTGCATGATACGTTTAAGCAATTTCTGCAATCCTTTTTTCTGGTAATTCAAACCACTTCCTAAATCTTGAATGGTTTCAAACTGCCAGCCATTAGCAGAACTGAAAGCTTCCAATACCTGAGCTTGCCGTACTAAATCTTCTTTTTGGTCGTGGCTTGAAACTCTGGCGTAATTAATGGTTATACGCTCATCTAGCTGTTTTAAGTCTCGTGGTGTAATACGTTTAATGTCTGCTAAGTAAAATCTTCTTTGATTGGAAGGTGAGCGCTCTGAACGAATCTTTCCTGAGTCTGCCCACCTCCTTAAAGTTATGACTGAAACGCCAAGTTCTTTTGCGGCGTCCCCAATACTCATTGTCATTTCTGGAATGTTCGTCATTGTAGTTATCTACTCGAAACTACAATCTATTATCTACTCATTTTGGAAGAAATGAAAAGAGATGATAAGGAATTAAGTTACAGTATCCAACCCTTCATATTTTGGACTTGTAATTCACCAGCGCCTATCTCCTTGGCAATTCTCCAACTCAGGTTGTAGTACTTTGTCGCCTCAGCGATATTGTTCATATAGGATTCCTATTTGATTTTTGAAAAAAAAGCGAGAGAATACGGAGGGGTGTACAAGTGTAAGAGCAGACAATGAAAAATCAGCATCTACAAACCGCAGTACTGCCTGCGGAAGTGGCAACTGCGATGCGATACGCCCTTGGCGTCTGCGCTTTGCGCAATCGCACGAAACCACTCAAAGGGCGATCGCCAAACTACAAGAATTTATTGCTTTGCGTCCAAATGCGCGTGAGGTAAGGAAAGCACTAGTAGTCAAGCTGGTTTATCAAGGCTACTTGTATGAAGAAATTCAGACAATTCTAGATGTGTCACTGGGTTCAATAACAGGTTGGAAACAAGCCTACGAGCGAGATGGAATAGATGGACTGCGGTTGAATCATAAGGGAAGGAAGAGCTACTTGGGTAGCGAACAACGAGAAAAGGTGTTGAGTTGGCTGCAAACAAAGGATTATTGGGAGCTTGGGGAACTGGAGTATAAACTAGCTTTCGAGTACGACGTGGTTTACGAGTCAAAACAAAGTTACTACGACTTGTTTGAAGCAGCAGGAATAAGCGCAGAAGTTAACCACAAAATTAAACCCCAAAGCAGACCAGGATGCTGTTGCAGCAAAAAAAAAGAGATTGAAACACTCTTGGCAAATCACCGCAGTGAAATTGAAACAGGAAAATTGAGAGTGCTGCTAATTGATCAATGTCATTTAATGTGGGGAGACTTAAGTGGTTATGTATGGGGAAAAACTGACCTGGAAATCGCGGTTCCAGTCGTGAATGAGCGAGATAAACAGACATATTACGGAGCAGTGGACTATCTCGAACGAGAATTACTGCTCAAAGCCTACGATGCCGGAAATTCAGAAAATACTATTGATTACCTGCGATATTTGTTAACTCAGTCCCCCAACCAGCGATTACTGATTTTTTGGGATGGTGCGAGTTACCACCGCTCCAAGGCAGTTCGAGGTTTTTTGGACGAGCTTAATCAAGGTCTGCCAACCGACCAATGGAAAATACACTGCTATAAAGTTTAGAGTAGATAGCCTGCTTTTCTTGCGAAGGCGTAAAACGCTCAGCAGTGTGAGTCAGACATTTTGCGGCTGTACCAATATCAGGATACCATCCAACTGCAACTGCTGCGAGAATCCCTGCTCCTAAACAGGTCGCTTCTGTGGTTGTAGAACGCACTATTGGTATACCAGTCACATCAGCTAAAATTTGACACCAAAGATTGCTTGTGCTTCCACCACCCATAACGACATATTCACTAAAACGTTGGTTTGTCGCTGACATGACTGCATCCCCTACCAGTCTTTGCTCAAAGGCAATACCTTCTAAAATCGCTCGGTAAAAATGTTCTTTACCGTGGGTACCTGTCCAACCAATGGTGATACCAGCAGCATTAGCATCCCAGTAGGGGTTCATCACGTTGTTCCAGTAAGGCACTAACATTAATCCTTCAGCACCAGGAGATAGTTTTGCTGCAGCAGTTTCAAGTATCTCTAGTGGACTGAGGTTAAGATTGCAGTTGTGTAAGTCGCTGGCAAACTTTTCTACAAACCAGGTAAGAGTAAAGACACCACCAAGAAGAACAGTTTCTAGAAAATAAGACCCTGCAATCGGTGCATACATGGTGCGAAATGATGAATCGACAAAATACTCCTTACTGATTATACCGCTTGCTATTGCCGTACCTAAATTCAGATAAGCCCGACTATTGCCCACAGCATTAGCACCTAAACCCGCACACTGCCCGTCACCAGCACCCGCAATAACTCGTAAACCTTTAGGTAATCCTGTCGCAGCAGCACCAGTCTCGTTGACATAGCCAATAACCTCTCCTGGCGGAACCAATTCAGCAAATTGTTGTTCTTGCAGTTCGAGTGACGTGAGTAAATCTGTTGCCCAGCAATGAGCTTCCATATTCATTGCTCCCATTGGATCAGCACAAGCCAAACTGGTACGAAAATTTCCGGTTAGGTGATACACCAAGAAGCCATGAACATCTAAGAATTTATAGGTAAGGGCAACATTTTCTGGTTCATGTTGGGTTAACCAGACTATCTTAGCTAAAGAAGGCGTCATAGAGACGGGTTTACCTGTCACTTGGTTGATGTATTGTCCGCCAAATTTTTCATCTAGGAAAGCGACTTGGTTACGACTGCGTTTATCCATCCAGGCGATCGCATTGCGAACAGGTTGACCCTCCCTATCTACTGCCACAAAAGTTTCCCGCTGATGAGTTATGCAAACTGCCTCAACTTGTGATAATTTGATTTGAGTTAGTAATTGTTGTATAGCCTCGCAGGTACTATGCCACCACCGTGCCGCATCCTGTTCGTACCAAGTTGCTTGCGGTTGTAATAGTGGATAAGATGCTTTTCCAGAAGCGACAGCTTTCCCTTGCTGGTTCCATGCGATCGCTTTACATGCTGTTGTACTACAGTCGATGCCTATGACTAACGCGTTATTTTGAATCATGATTTATGCGATTGTCGCCTGAAGATGATTTTATATTAGAATGCGACAACTCCTCTAGGTGAGGCTTGACATTGACATTAATGTCAAGGTTTAGCCTGAGAGAGTGTTGATAATTTCACTCTCATGCTCTACCCACAACGTCTCACTCAATTCACCAAAGAACATACAGAAGCTTTCGCCGCCATTTTTTGCGGAGTCCTGTTGTTTTTCGGATGGTTCGCCTTACATCTCAATTTTTTAGGATGGGCGCTGCTACTATTACCTGCAGCTTACGTTATTGGTGGTTATGAAAGCGCCCGTGAAGGACTGACAACGCTTTTCAAAGAAAAAGAACTGGATGTAGATTTGCTGATGATTGTGGCGGCTTTGGGTGCTGCGATCTTGGGCTTGTGGCAAAAGGAATACCATCTTATTCTTGATGGCGGAATCTTAATTCTCATCTTTGCGATTAGTGGGGCGCTGGAAGGCTACGCCATGCAACGAACGGAACGCAGCATCCGCTCTTTGATGAGCTTGACACAAGATACAGCAAGGGTTTTGCGTTCTGGAGGGGAGGAAATCATTTCCATCAGTCAGCTAAAGGTGGGAGACGAAATTGTTGTCAAACCAGGGGAACTCATTCCCACCGACGCAATGATTGTTTCTGGTTTGAGTACCGTTAACCAAGCTGCTATCACAGGTGAGTCCGTACCTATAGAGAAGACGGTGGGTGAGGAAGTTTTTGCAGGTACACTCAACGGCTATGGTGCGCTGAAGCTTAAAGTGCATCAACCACCAGAAAGTAGTTTACTTCAGCGTGTGATTCGTCTGGTAGAACAAGCACAAACAGAAGCACCTCCTTCTCAACAATTTGTTGAGCGATTTGAACGGAGATATGCGCTGGTGATTGTGGTGGCTGGGTTGTTGCTGGCAATTTTACCGCCATTTGTCTTAAATTGGGACTGGGAAACGACGATTTATCGTGCTCTTACTTTTTTGGTGGTTGCTTCTCCCTGTGCGCTGATGGCTGCAATTATGCCCACACTGCTTTCTGGGATTGCTCATGGTGCAAGACAGGGGATTTTGTTCAAAAATGGTGCCCAGTTGGAAATGATTGGTAAAGTTCGGGCGATCGCCTTCGATAAAACAGGTACTCTCACAACAGGACAAGTACAAGTCTTTCAAGTCATTCCTAGTCCTGGATATACAGAAGCAGATGTCTTAAAAGTAGCTGCATCTGTCGAATCTTCTTCCGAACATCCTATCGGTGAGGCAATTGTCCAGACCGCTCAGGATTTGGATTGGTCAAGAGCGGTTGAAGTACGAGCAATACCAGGGCAGGGAATTTTGGGTATTAACGGACACCAAGAGGTAATTGTCGGGAAAGCGGATTTTGTCAAACAGTATGTGACTCATTTACCAAGTGAGTTGAAGGATGCAGCAGACTTGCGAGAACAGGAAGGTAAAACGGTTGTTTGGGTTGCACAACAAGAGCAGGTGCTAGGTGTGATAGTGATCGCAGATCAAATCAGAGCAGAAGCAGTAAGAGCGATCGCCCATTTGAAAAAACTGGGAGTTGAGCAAATCGTCATGTTAACAGGCGATAATAAGCGCACTGCTGATAGCGTCGCCCAAGCAGTAGGAATTGAGCGAGTGTATGCAGAACTTTTACCAGAAGATAAGCTTGATGTCATCCGTCGTTTACAAAAAGAGTATCAAACTGTGGCAATGGTGGGAGATGGTATCAATGATGCCCCAGCCTTAGCTCAAGCATCTGTGGGAATTGCGATGGGCAAGATTGGCAGTGATGTCGCATTGGAAACCGCAGATATTATATTGATGGCAGATAGATTGGAGAAAATAGAAGCAGCAATGCGTTTGGGTAAAAGAGCGCAGGCGATCGTCAAGCAGAATATTACTGTTGCTTTGGGTTTTATTGTTTTGCTTTTGGTTGGTAATTTTGTTGGGGGTATTAACTTACCGATTGGGGTGATTGGACATGAAGGTTCTACAGTGTTGGTGACTCTGAGTGGTTTACGATTGCTGAGGAAGTGACAGGTGTAGGGTGATCGCTTTATGCAAGGCCCCACCAAATTGTAAATTTGGTGGTCTTGAATTAGTAGTGGGTTGTGTGCCCCTACTAATTATTTTCCCTACACACGCCAGATACCTCTGTCGGGAAACCCTCCTATGGCACTTCGTGCCACGCTACGCGCTTCAGTACTGGCTCACGCCACATGCCTCAACGCGCTTAACCCGCGCACGGCAGTGGCTCCCCTATACTCTTACCCCCTTACACCCCTAGTTTTTGACTAGTTTCAAAAGCTGAAGTTTTTCAGGATAAATCTTTTCTAGTTTGTATTTTAGTTGTTTCTCTATCTGATCAGTCAATATTTTCAAGGGAGGATTGTGGGTAGGATTATATAAAAAAACATCACTGAACTTATTAGAAATTTTCGGTAGATTTGGCTCCTTCACCAAGTAAAGCCGTACTTTTGGATTAAGCAGATAACTCAGAGATAGTTCATCACCTAAAGGCCAGGTTCCCTCACAGGAAGTGATCAAAAGTGGTTGAGAAGCTTGATTGATAATGCGGGCTACTTGTGGCATATAAATGTTAAGATCTTTAGACCACCAACTCTCTGCTTGAGAGATGATGACACAGGATAGGACTCCAATCGAGAGCAGCGCAATCATCACAAACTGCCAGAATTTCTGTCGCCAAATGTTAATACAGGTGGGGGCAATTTGAGTTGCCAGAAGGTAACTAACAGCTAACTGAATACCCAAAAAAGCAGGGATCAGATACCGAGCTACTCGTGTCCGCACTCCTCCCCAAATGATATCTGGCATTGCTAAAGGTAGAAATGTAGCTGCAATTAATATTATGATATATAAGCGAGCTTGCTTTGGAGCTTTACGACAAAGAAAATAAATCGAATATCCTACTAAAACTAAGATAAAAGGAATCAAAAACTTCACCATCAATTTTAAAATGGAGCCATCATTCCCCCGTTGCAAATCGTAGTCAAAATCTACAAAAAAATAGCTAAGGTTAATAACCCACTGTTTTATCATCTGTAACCGAGACATTCTAAGTTCAGATGTCCAGCCTGTTGTTTTATGAAGTTGGGTTGATTTGCTCATAATCACCAAAAGCCAAGGCGTGAAAGCTAAAAGCCCTGCCAAAACCGCTAGCAGATAAACAATCACCATCTTAGTTAATCGCAATCTTGCAGCGGCAAATACATAAATACCATGAGCAATTGTCACCAACCCAGAAAACAGAAATGTGTATACCCCCATAACCACGGTAGCTGCATACATTCCCCAACTAAGCATAGTTTTTAGTCGCATTGCCCGTAGTAGTGTTGCGCTTGAGAGCAAAATTGTCACAGTCCACAAACCATACTGCCGTGCTTCCTGTGCATACAGTACATGAAATGGTGACACGGCTAACAGTGCAATTGCTACCCATCCCACGAGCGATGACTGAAATAATTCTATACATAACCAATAGATACAGGGAAACACCAGCAAGCTAATTAAGACAGACAAACTTCTGGTTACTGCAACTGAACCGCCAAACCATTGCACCCAAAATCGCGCCATCAGATAATACAGTGGTGGATGCTGCGGATCTTCTACTGCCAAAGAATTTATTGTATCTTTCCAGGTTTTTTCAGGAGTGATATGTTGATATTTTTGTAAATCTTCAATGCCAATTTCACGATTATTGCAGACGTCTTCAATCGCTTCTTTTTCTGTATAGCCAGAAATTCGTAAAGAGGTAAAAGTCTCATCGAACCAGTATACTTTGCGGTCAATGTTGACGAAACGAAAAAACACGCCCAATGTCAATAGAACAATGACTAAAAATCGTAACCAACTCCGAGGGAGTGCCCAGCTATGCGAGAATCGATTGTTCATAATATTGAGATAAATAACGATTTTGTGACAGATATTTTGTCACAAATATAACTGGTAATCAAAATACCATCAATTATGTAGATCATTCAAAAAGTACTCATAACTCAGTATTATTTTTATTAAATATTGAAAGGCTGCTGTTTGACAAACAATTTTTGCTGTTGGTAGATGGTGTGAATGAACTACCCTCTGAGGAGGCGAGGGGAGATTTCATTGCTTTTTGACGGGAAAAGCCAGAGACGCCCATAATTTTCAGTACGCGAGATTTGGGAGTGGGGGCGATGTAAACATTGCCAAGAAGCTGGAAATGCAGCCATTGATAGTTCCACCACAGTTGGGTACTCGCCTACAAGAGTTTGGGGAAACACCACTGCTGCTGTGTATGCTGTGTTCTGTTTTCACAGGGAGGGGTAATATCAAGTCCCTTTAATTAGTTATTATTTGGAACATCTGTGCGAAGATTGTAAAATCCTCTCTCCCTGCTAAGCGTGAGATCTTAATGATAAGTCTTTTACCGCACATGATATGACTGCTTACTTCTGCTGTAAACTTAACTTACTTGCCCATTGAAGCGCTGCTGAAGTAATCACTGATATATACGCGCTTTGGCGGTGGCTGGGTCAACTGTGGTACTGTTAGTGGGTGTCGGGGTTTTGTATCACAGTTTGCGTCGTAATTCGTCAGGGAATGTAGTGAGTATGGGTGGCTGAATTTGGGAGTGGAAGCAAATGCATAAGTTGCTTTGATTCACAACTATAGAAGCATTAGAAGAAACTATTCGTAATCAAATAAGGATGTACTAATGTCAGGTACTTTAACTCTCAGGAACAATACAATTTTGAAGCAAGATCCCACTTTTCAGGACAAAGAACAGGTTACACGTCAAGCAAATGAAAAAATTCCATTTTCGTGGATAGAAATTAAAGATTATAAGGGGATATCGTTTGGTCAACACCAGCACTTGGAAGTGCATCTCGACGGTAATGGAATTGTGTCTGACCAGGGCAACTCTAGACAAACCTGGTTCGTTAATACCAAGGATGTAGCCAGAATAGACTAAAGGCAACAATTGTGTGGGCAGAACAATTTTGTTCTCCCACGTTGTCTTTGACGCCATCTACGGAAATATCCGATACCTATCCCGTGGGTAAAATTCATCTGCACGTAGCGTGTAGCTATTGTTTGTATCTATTTATACAGCACTACTGAGCAGTTTTTAACGGAAATTCCTGTAACTTTATTTAACAATCTAGCAAGCCGATGCTGATTTTTATAAGATAAATTTATCATAATTAACTCGCAAAATTTCATTACTAATCGAGTTCAATTTCTGGTTACATCCTTTTATTTTTCTCGTAGTATCAAAGGTGAAGCTAATTATAACTCGCGGCTATTCTGACAAGAAAAGCCGTAATTTTTGCTTCAGGATAACTTATACCGTCCATTTGCAAAAGAGAGAACTACGAAAATGGCAACTTACAAAGTAACACTGATCAACGAAGCTGAAGGGCTGAAGGAAACAATTGACGTTGAGGACGATACTTATATTCTAGACGCTGCTGAAGAAGCTGGTCTTGACCTGCCCTACTCTTGCCGCGCTGGTGCTTGCTCTACCTGTGCTGGTCTGATCAAAGAAGGTGAGGTTGACCAAAGTGACCAATCATTCTTGGACGATGACCAGATTCAATCTGGGTACGTGCTAACCTGTGTCGCTTATCCAAAGTCTGACTGTACCATCGAAACCCATCAGGAAGAGGAACTTTATTAAAAGTTAGGGTTCTGAAAAATTAACCTCTTGCAAGAGTTTTTGATGTCGTACAGACACAAAAGGAAAAGAAGCAGAACTAACAACACAAATCATTTTGCGCTGTGTCTGCTCCAACACCTACTTTGGCATTAAGTCTAGATTCAGGTTCTATAAGCAGGAGCAGAGGGTGTCCCACGTTCCTGCTTTATTTGCCTAATTCTAGCAATCAGCTACTGACAAATATAACAAAGCTAACTTTGTTAATTATCCGTAAATTATTTGACTATCTAAGGGAACGCTTAATAGGTGAGACTAGCCCCCCCGTCTTGGTGAGTCCAATTGCCGTCTTGGACGCCACTTCCTACCCTACGGGAAGCCGCTAGCCCCTAAGGGGGCTAGCGGAACCGGAGGTTCTCCCCGATAGCCCTCCGGGGAAGACCTCCGGTCTCGCTGCGCTAACGCCAGTCGCCTGCGGAGGGAAACCCTACCAAGAGCGCTGGTCTCACCGTAAGGCGTGGCGTTAGCCATAGGGGAACATCAAATGTTATGAGTCTTATAGTCTACTCCACAAAAAAGCCTCAGTTACCTTCCAAGGGGGAAAGAGGCTCTTGAGTATAACTAATAACTCAGTTCGTTCCCGAAATCCCGTTGCCGAGAATTTGAATTTTAGTTCCAGGATAGTAGAATTGGAGAATTTTCTGATTCTCCCAACCTAGTTGAGCGAGATTTTGAGCACCTACTTGACTCAAGCCAACTCCATGTCCTAAACCGCCACCAACAAAGGCATATCCCCATAGTTCTGATTCACCTTTATTTAAGGGTTGTAAGTAAAACAGTGTGCTCACAGGAGCGGCAAAGGCACTGCGAACCTCGTCTTTATGTAAAGAAAAGGTGCCAATATCTGTTTTGACATCAAGTTTAAGAATGCGTCCGCTCTTGCTTCTCTCTACAACTTTCATATCTCTGATACTTTTGAACTTTGCGTAGGGACTGTTTTTCACTTTCAGAAATTTTTGTAAATCCTTGGTAATATCTTTCAAGCTAGATTCCTTACGCCAACGGAACAAGTCTTTCTGGCTTTCGTTAAATCCGATTTTGAGACTGATAAACCGTTGAAATTGGTTTTCATCCGCTAAATTCTGCCCAGACAAGTTCCATACATTATCGCTCGGAGCATCTATGATGGGCTGCAGATAAGGACGATCATCACCATTCCAGACATCGCTAAAAGAAGCAGTGACACCGCCAGTCGTAGAAGAATATAGGGCATCTACAAGATTGTTTCTGTATGTGAGAACCATACCCCGCGTTGTTGCGATCGCCCGATCTGTGTTCGGTGTCACTCCACTCAACCCATAATACACCTGGCAGTGAGTATCTGCAGATAATTGATACCCATCTATTGCAAATCTATGTAAATTTCGCAGGGCATAAGTCCGGGCCAGAACCGCTTGTGCTTCCATTGCTGCAGTTGGGGCTGAAGCACCAATTTCATACGGCACTACTCCACGCAAGTATGTTTCTAAAGGCACTTCGTTAATGAGAGTATAAGTACCGTAAGCATTTGGCTGCAACTTCATCCGTCCAGCGTAAAGATGTGCTTTCTCTGGTTTTTTAGTTTCGTTGACACGAATCAAATTTTTATCGCTACTAATTTCCAAATTATCTAAGTTGTAGCGTTTACCATTCAATTGCCAAGTGACTCGCGGTACACTTTGTAAAACTTGGCTATCTACAAAAGCAGTCTTCTGAACTGCAGATTCTACAGTCGAAAGAAGCAAACGTCTGAGTAAGGGAGTGTTATACACATCGCGCTTGGCCCAAACTTGCCAGCGTTCTGGTTGGGCTATTTCTACCTCTATTCCCTTATCACGCCAGTGTTTGGCACTGTCTTCGGCTGTTTCGTAAGTGCGGTAAGTGCCCAGCACAACCCTTTCCTTGACGACTGCTACCGGTAAAGCTTGCATCAAGACTTCCAGTTTCACTGGGTTGGTGGTCACTACGGTTTCCTGACGCTTACCATCTTGAAATTTCAGCCTCAAGCGATCGCCTTTGGTAGGTTCTAATTCTAACTGTTCTGTGGAATTATCTCCAAATCGCTGCACTATGCCAATCCTGATTTCCACATCTTTTGTGCTGCTAGCAGGACCAGAGGCTCCTGTCAGACCTAATAAACAAAATGTGGTCAGTACGGTGTAAGAAATACGCCAGATAATTTTCATAGAACCTTTGCTCTTCCGCTACAACTGTCTAGGGGTGGATGATCCGCAAAAACAGTATGAAATCAGAAGGATAATGGTAGATTTATTTGGTTGTCAGCCCCCAAACCGGAAAAATCCTTGGAGAAAAATTTAAACCGGAGCATCCTGAATATTAAGACCCTCGTTTCTCCTTTGGGGTTCCTTGAAGGGCTTTGATCAAAAGTATGTAAAACTGAGCAACCACAGGCAAAGCAGTGCGCACCACGATGACTCATGGCAGTTTCGCAGTTTTACACAGGTTCAACCCAAGGTTGACTCCCTATGTAGTTTAGTAGTTTTTGGCACAAGTTATTTGAGCAAACTAATATTAGTTTTGCCAATTTCGTTGCTTGCAAGTCATAGTCATAACGAGTATGATATATAAAGAACCATAAGACACGACCCATGAACAAAACTTCTTTATGATTAAAGTTCAAGAGATTCCTTTAAATCAGATACGGCGACCTTTGCCACGTACCAACGACCCTGACAAGGTAAAAGCTCTCATGGAATCGATTGCTGCCATTGGGCAACAAGAACCAATCGATATATTAGAAGTCGATGGACAGTATTATGGATTTTCTGGATGTCATCGCTATGAAGCTTGCCAGCGTTTGGGCAAAGAAACTATCTTAGCCAAAGTCCGCAAAGCTCCCAAAAGCGTTCTGAAGATGCATTTGGCATGAATTTCATTAGCTGTTATTAGCAATAACTAAACAGGAGAAAAATATGCAAACTCGAGTTTTCCCAGTAAATATCGGTATTGACGAAGCAAGCAGAGCTAAAATTGCTGAAGGTTTGTCTCGCGTGTTGGCTGATACCTACACGCTGTACCTGAAAACTCATAACTTTCATTGGAACGTTACAGGACCAATGTTCCAAACTCTGCATCTGTTGTTTGAAACGCAATACACAGAGTTAGCAATAGCAGTTGATTTAATTGCCGAACGAATTAGAGCATTGGGCTATCCTGCACCCGGTACTTACAGCGAATTTGCCCAACTCAGTTCTATTCCAGAAACGAATGGCGTTCCCAAAGCTACGGAAATGATCCGCCTGCTTGTAGAAGGACAAGAAGCCGTTGTCAGAACTGCGCGGTCTATCTTCCCCATAGTAGACGAGGTTCATGACGAACCTAGTGCGGATTTATTAACTCAGCGGATGCAGATACACGAAAAGAATGCTTGGATGCTAAGAAGTTTACTTGAAGACTAAGGTAGATGGGGATTATTTGTTGGTTGTCAAAAAGCACCATTAACCACTAAACTGTAGTTCTGAGGAACCAGCAGTTAGTCATTGCCAACGATGTCCCACATCGATTTCACTTCACAGTTGCATGACCTGATGCAACGTGTGGGTATTTCTAGTTTCAAAGCTCTGAGTCGCACTGCTGGCGTCTCAGAGCGTCAGCTTTTGCGGCTACGGCGGCTGGGAGTTGAGCAGATGCGGGTGGATGTTCTGTTCAAGTTAGCCCAAGCACTACAAATAACTTTCAATGAGTTAGTTACAATTTTCTCTCAACAAAAGTTAGTACGAAGTAAAGATACATCAACTAACGAATCTCAACATTTGTTAGAACAAATAGCAGAATTAAAAAAAGAGTACGAGCGATCGCAACAGCAAATACAGCAACAACGACAGGTATTGCTGCAAGAGTTTCAGCAGTCTAGTTTACAATTGCTGGAATCTTTGTTGCTGCAATTTCCCACTGCAGCACACAAAGCACGGGAAAATCCCCAATTAAGCGCGCTTAATATTGTGCCGTTAGTGCACAAACCCTTGGAAAGACTTTTGCAGCACTGGGGAGTGGAAGCCATAGCACCTGTAGGAGCAGAATTGCCTTATGATCCTCAACAGCACCAACTTCTAGAAGGTAGTGCACAAGTTGGTGAACTGGTTAAGGTACGTTACATTGGTTACCATCAAGGTGATAAACTGTTATATCGAGCTAAGGTGAGTCCTATTCCACCAGAAGCATAGAGTCTTTCGCTAAGTACGATCGCAATAAAATCAAGAATTTGTCAATATCTTGATGTGATGATTGACTTATTATTTGGGATTTATACATACTGATATGGCAAGTGTTTTTGAAATGAATTAGTATTGGTATATGTTGATATTTCTGTTAATTATTATACAAAAAATGTGCTTTTATGATGGTAGAACAAGTCAAGGTTATTCAACTTAGTGGAATTTTAGATGCCGCTCAATCGCAAGAGTTGAGAAAAAAAATTGATGAAATTTTACAAAAAGAAAGTAGTACCAAAACAGTGTTACTTGATTTGAAAGAAGTCACTTTTATGGATAGTTCTGGCTTGGGTGCTTTGGTGTTAGCTTTTAAAGCTCTAAACTCTGTAGATAAAAATTTTGTGATCTGCTCGATAAATGAGCAAGTCAGGATATTATTTGAACTGACAAGCATGGATAAAATATTTAAAATATATTCAAATCGAGAAGAATTCAACCAAGCTGTGAGTTTTGGAATAAATTAATCAAATCTAACCTGGATCATAGATAAATCATCATCAAAAGCTTCTTTGGAGTTTAAAGAGATGATACTATTCAAAATGTGATCCAGTTTACCCTCACATTCAAGCTGTGAGGTGACAAGCATCTGAATAAAAGCGTCCAAAGTCCAAAGAGTGCCATCCGATTTGGTAATCTCATAAGCACCATCACTAAAAATATAAAGAGAACTAGATTCTTCAATCTGACAAAAGTCATCTACATATTTTACCTCTGGAAACATGCCTACTGGCATACCAGGGGTTTTCAGTCTTTTGACTTTTGGGTTGGTTGGAGATTTTCCAGATATTAAGACTGCTGGTGGATGACCTGCACTTGCGTAAATTAACTGGCGCTTAACTCGGTTATAAACTCCATACCAAATAGTAAAGTATTTATCGTTTCGATAATTCATTTGAAAAGTATTATTCAACGCTTGCAAAACATCACTGGGTTGATAATAATTCAGACCAGCAAGAGCATGCGATCGCAATAAGTTCAGCACGGAAATAGAAGGAAGAGTTGCTCTAAGTCCATGTCCAGCAGTATCTAACAAGTAAATTGCCAGATAATCAGAGTCAAGCCAGTAGTAATCAAAACAATCACCACCCAATTGACGCGAGGGAATGAATTGGTAATTAATCTGTATAGGATGCGTCATTGGCATAGGCAAAAGGGAACACACATATTCTGCGGCTTCTGCCAATTCTGCTTCTAAAATTTGCTTTTGAGTTTGTAAATCCTTACTAAGTTGATGTAGACGCAATCCGGCTCTTACCCTTGCTTGCAATTCATTCTGTTCAATAGGTTTAGTGATAAAATCATCAGCACCTGCATCTAGCCCTTTAACGCGATCCGCTACCGAATCTAAAGATGTTAATAAAATAAAAAATGTGGTGGATAACTGAGGATCTGTCTTGATTCGCTGGCAAACTTCTAATCCATTTAAGCCTCCTGGCATAATCCAGTCACAAATAATCAGCGCTGGAGAACAAGCTATTGCTTTTGTAATTCCATCCTTGCCGTTATTGGCTACCAATACTTTATAACCCTGTCTTTCCAGCATCCTCGTAAGAAGTATCTGTACTGCTGGGTCATCATCAATTACTATAATTTGAAACGTACTATTCATTAGTTAATAGTCATTAAAAAATAATCATTAAAAAATAATCATTTCGGGTATGAACTTTCCCTAAAATTCTGGGTCTTTGATGATCTCCTAGCTGATTATGGGATTGGAAAGAGGGTTTAGCCAAAAGAGGATAATGCTTTTAAGCTGATTGAGATCGCGATACGCTTGTTGCTTAAACCACTGTCCTAAAGCGTCAAAGGGCGTGAAAGATTCTCCCGTTTGCCATTTAATATCTTGCCCTAAGGGTGTGGTGTGAGTCCCGTTTAGCATCTGTGCTATCACCATCTCTGGAAATCGTTGTTTCAATAACTCAGTTAAAGCTGTTGATTGATCCAGGGTATCGTTGGTAAATTTGATCAGCAAGTTACGACGAACGTTATACCGATCTTGGACGAGTTTATTAGTTTCTAACGGTGAGGGGGTAAACTCGACTGCGGCTAGGTTAAACTGTTCAATTAAGGGAATGGCATCCCGTGCAGCATAATTGTTGAAGGATATGAGGATATTGCCAGCGCGTTCTACATTGAAGAGGCTACCAATAAGCAAGTGAAGCTTACAACCCATGCTATGCCCGATTCCATAAATGGGAAGGTAGCGCTTGCGTATTGCCGAATTATCCTGTAGGCGTTCTAGGGCGCGTTCAAAGTTTAAGAGGACAGATTTTGCGATCGCACTATGATCCAAAGTGTTCACAAACGGTGTCGCGATCACAACATAGCCTTTGCTTGCGAGTTGTTCTAGCAACCAACGGTACGTCAGATGGGGTGCTGTAGCAACAAATGCCCCGCCGAGAAAGTGAATCACACCAACAGGATTTTGCGGAACAAGTACCCAGTTACCAGAGATTTCTTGCCAGTCCATGTAAACAAGGTAAAAAGTTAGAAAAAAAAGTTTAAAAGTTAATACTTTTTCATAGTAAACCTTGTTGACTGTTCTTGTGGGATGATATCAAGCTTGCAGATGGTGAGAATCCCTTTGGCAGCGGCATACCAGAGCGATCGCCACTTAAGTTAGAAATAAACTTTCTATCCTTCATGATACAGTCCAGATAAACACATTCATTTATAACCGGTGGTGCGCCATCTGTAGGCTGCTCGTATCTTGCACCATTTTTTCTTGGTGTCATTTATCATTTGTATTATTTAAGTAAAAAAAGTTGTACTTTTTTGAAGTATTAATTGTTACCTCTAAAATCTTGGAAATTGTTATATAATGATATTTATAGTGTCATAAAGGATACTTCAATTTTCCAACTTCCCAGAAGGTAACGGACAAAAATCAAAATTGCCGAAAGTACAGTCAAAGTATTATGCAATCTAGGTTTTAAGATAAATCAAGGAGGTTTTGTAACATGGTCATCGACACACTAAGCCAAATCGCTGAAACCCTATATTTCTCGTTGAGGTGTGTCGATTCCTTACTGGGCAAGGGTTTGAGATGCGTGTCTTGCATGATTTTGAAGAACGTATTTGATGTTTTTCTGAGGTGTGTCGATTTGGGTGCTGAAACCCTCACTGGGTAAAGGCTCCTGAACGAACTCCCTACCGATTGGGTTAAATCGGATTAGTTGGAAAAGATCTGGGAATTAGCTGCTTTATAAGCCTGGAAACCCCTACCGATTGGGTTAAATCGGATTAGTTGGAAAATCAATTAGACGGATGTAATCACTAATTGGAGGAACCCTACCGATTGGGTTAAATCGGATTAGTTGGAAAATCAATGGTATTGTCATCGCTAGGGCAACAAGAGCAACCCTACCGATTGGGTTAAATCGGATTAGTTGGAAAAACTTCAGGTTTGCACAGTATGGAACAAGCGTGACTCCCCTACCGATTGGGTTAAATCGGATTAGTTGGAAAAGACCTTGAAAACGCATGTGTTTTACCACATACGCGAATGTAGTCCCTACCGATTGGGTTAAATCGGATTAGTTGGAAAACCTCGAATTCGCCCTCTGCGTTATATGCAACAGTGATACCCTACCGATTGGGTTAAATCGGATTAGTTGGAAACGTTCTGCCCTGACCCACTCTTTATTTAGAGCTGATCCTGCACCCTACCGATTGGGTTAAATCGGATTAGTTGGAAACCAGCAAATAATGCAATAGTAGCACTAGCAACTGTGCCCTACCGATTGGGTTAAATCGGATTAGTTGGAAACAATCGCACGTCCTAATAGTCCCCAACCGTTTGTAGCCATGCCCTACCGATTGGGTTAAATCGGATTAGTTGGAAACTTTTTGAATAGTTTGTACAGCTCCTTTCCCTATACCCTACCGATTGGGTTAAATCGGATTAGTTGGAAACGATAGGGCAATCTGCCCTCATTCTGAATAATTACCCCTACCGATTGGGTTAAATCGGATTAGTTGGAAACTTTACATATCCATTAGGATGGTCGAATGCTCCCAACCCCTACCGATTGGGTTAAATCGGATTAGTTGGAAACGTACCAGATGGATCATTTTGTCTAAAGATTTCTGACCCTACCGATTGGGTTAAATCGGATTAGTTGGAAACAAGTTTGGCTTGATGAAGAGAAGTTATGCTTGTTCCCTACCGATTGGGTTAAATCGGATTAGTTGGAAACATTCTGAGTGTTTTCACGTTTCTTCTAGCTAAATCATGAGCCCTACCGATTGGGTTAAATCGGATTAGTTGGAAACATTTCAAACAGGTTGGCGGAAGTTGAGGTGCAGGTACCCCTACCGATTGGGTTAAATCGGATTAGTTGGAAACCAGAGAGAAGCGGCGCAAAGACTAAGAGTTAGAACCCTACCGATTGGGTTAAATCGGATTAGTTGGAAACCTTTAAACCCAATGTTTAGCTGCATATATAATAGCAACCCTACCGATTGGGTTAAATCGGATTAGTTGGAAACGGGAGATACCGTTGGAGTTGGTGTCTCTGTAGGCCGCCCTACCGATTGGGTTAAATCGGATTAGTTGGAAACTTCTGGGTGGACGAGCTTGTACTTTATAGGCTCCAGGCCCTACCGATTGGGTTAAATCGGATTAGTTGGAAACACATGAAGGCGCAATGCAACTTCCGGGAAATCAACCCCCCTACCGATTGGGTTAAATCGGATTAGTTGGAAACCTTAGATAATACTCTACAGATCTGTAGAGTATAGAACCCCTACCGATTGGGTTAAATCGGATTAGTTGGAAACGCTCTGTCCCTTCAAAGGACAAGTAGATCTCTCCCCTACCGATTGGGTTAAATCGGATTAGTTGGAAACTATTGACTTTACAATAGGTTGAAAAACTAGGAAAAATTCCTCCCTACCGATTGGGTTAAATCGGATTAGTTGGAAACTTCCCCACCTTTAGCTACTAATTTTATAATAGTGCCCTACCGATTGGGTTAAATCGGATTAGTTGGAAACGAGCCATTATTTTGAACCCAGCCAATTTCTGCTACGTCCCTACCGATTGGGTTAAATCGGATTAGTTGGAAACAATAACCTACGCTTTTACAGGCGTATCCTATCCCAAAAACCCTACCGATTGGGTTAAATCGGATTAGTTGGAAACGAATCAGAAGCACCAACAGCAGGAGAACAAAGACCTCCCCTACCGATTGGGTTAAATCGGATTAGTTGGAAACAGTCTATCAATTAGATTTAGCGGTGGGAGGATGTCAAGCTCCCATCCCGGAGTATCGCTTCAATCCTCGTCGCCACAGCAAACGATTCAAACCCAAAAACACCAAAATCCAACCCAGTATTAACAAAAATCCCCGTGTCAAATCCACAGGTGATCCAATCAAAATATTTGCCGGGAAATCAATCATATAAGGAAATGGTGTGCAAAGTACTATCGATCGCACAGATTCAGGAAAAACCTCAAGTGGTGCAATCATTCCAGACAAAAATAAATAAAACAAAGACCAAAAATTTTCTACAGCACTAGCTCGTTCCGTCCAAAAAGCAAGCATTGCAAACGAGTATTGCATGATAAAGCGTAAAACAAAAGCAAGTACACTCGCCAACAAAAATAATAAAAAGTTTGCTAAACTTGGCACCCAAAAAGCTTGTGGATAAAGGAGAAAAAAGAGGATTATCAGTAACAATGTAAAAGGGAAACGAGACATTCTTTCAGAAACATGGGAAGCAATATGATGCCACACGGGATCAATAGGTTGTAACAAGCGCGGTGAAAGTTTTCCTTGTACTATCTCCTCTTCAAACTCCCAAACCACCCAAGTTACTGTGATTTGCCTAACAATGAAAACTGCAAGAAAGTAACGAGCAAAATCAACAGGTGACAAATTGAACCGTCCTCCTTGGGCCGCTTGTATCCACACTCCCATTAAAATAATTGGCAGAGAGTTTGACAGTAGCCATAAAATGACTTCTGCACGATACTCAATGTTATAAGCGTAATACACTGACAAGAATGTCAGGGCTTTTCGGAAAATTCGCTTGATCATAAAGATTTGTCGTGTTTTGATTTATGAAAGTTACGCATCTTCAAATTTCCGACTTCTAAAAGAAGTTGGGAATCTTGTTGTTCACTTTAACAAAAAAGCCTCTCCAGGCAATACGGTTCGGATAAGATCCCCCCGCCTGCGGCGACCCCCTTAAAAAGGGGGTAAAAGGCTAAAATAGTCCCCTTTTGGGGGTAAAAGACTAAAATAGCCCCCCTTTTTAAGGGGGGTTGGGGGGATCTCCCTTGAGAGAAACAAGCTAATCGAACCGTATTGCCTCTCCAGGGAGAGGCATAACCATGAACGAGTAAAAAACTTAACCTAAGAAACTTAGACCTTTTACAGCTATCACTCCAGCTATTGCTGAAGCTGCTAAGGAAAGAAAAGCAGTGTTAAATAACCACCAAGCAGCACCTGCAACAGCTTTTTTTGTTTCAACTGCTTGCTTTTGAGCTTGATCTTTAATAGCATTAAGGCGTTTTTGCGTTTCCTTCTGGATACGTTCGGCTTGATGCAAGACGTTATCTCGTGCTGCTTCAATTCGGTCGATAATTTGGTTTGCTTGCTCTTCGGAAATATCTTTGCGCGAACTCAAGACAGCAACTAGGGTATCACGATCAAATTGACCGAGGCGATCGCGCAAACTCTCAAATCCTGCTTGTGGATCGTCAAACAATTTAGCAAAATCTTGCTGAATGCTTTCATAGTTGAGTTCGGGACGTTCGAGTGAGTTGAGATAGTCGCGAACTTTAAGCGTCGCGCCGTCAATCACCGATTGTACTTTTTGCTGAACTTGCTCATATTGTTCTACCACCGAGTTACGCACAGACTCGATTTGGTCTACAATTCGGTTGGCTTCCTCTTCTGAGATATCCTCGCGCCCAGACAGCAAAGCGACAATTGTTGAACGGTCAAATTTGGCAAGGCGATCGCTTAAAGTTCCGACTCCAGCACGAGGAGAAGATAGCAGCAATTGCAAATCGCGCTTGATTCCTTCAGGGTTTAATTCGTCTTTGTTGGTGTTGCGCAGGTAGTTTTCCAGATTCGCTTCAAAGTCCTGAACCTTTTGAGTCGTACGGTTTGCCAAGCGTTGCGGCGCTTTGACAATCTTATCAATTCCTTGTTGGAAAGAGTCGATGGTGCGGTTTACTTGCTCTTCACTCAAGTCTCCTCGTTGCGTCAGGAGTTTGACTAAGGTTTCACGATCAACTTGGGAGAGGCGATCGCGCAATGCATTAGCACCATCTTTGGGATCGGCGAGTAATTTTTGCAAGTCTTGCTGAATTCCTTCAGGATTTAGTTCTTCCAGATTCGTATTGCGGAGATACTCACCAATAGCGGTTGTAGTTTGCTCGTACTGCTCTTTGGCTTTACCCGCTACTTTTTGAGGTGCTTGCAAAACATTGTCCCGGACTGCAAGTAAAGAGTCAATATTTTGGTTTATCTGTTCTTCGCTCAAATCTTGCCGCTGACTTAATAATTTTACTAAAGTATCGCGGTCAAATTGTGAGAACCTTCCCTTTAAAGCCTCAAATCCTGCTTGGCGATCTTCTAGCAAAGTTCTGAAATCACGCTTGATACCTTCTGGATTGAGTTCTTCTTTATTAGTATTGCGCAAATATTCTTCTACTTTTTGCCGCAATTCATCAGCTTTCGCTTTGGTTTGTTCTTGCAGTTCTTTTGCCCGATTTAAGACATTATCACGTGTACGTTCGAGTTGACCAACAATATTATTAGCTTCCTCTTCGTTTATATCTTCGCGTGCAGCCAGCAGCTTCACTAAGCTATCACGGTCAATATCTGAAAATCGTTGACTCAAATCTTCAACACCAGCTTCTGGATCTTCCAGCAGCTTTGTCAAGTCCTGCTCAATACCTTCTGGGTTAAGTTCTGCTTTACCAGTCGAACGCAGGTAGTCTTCTAAGCGAGTGCGGAGGTTTTGGGATTTTTCTGTCGCGTCCGCTTGGTTAACTGTTTCTAAAACTTCCGTGCGAATGCTTTCCATCTGTTCAGCAATTTCTTTGACTTTTGCTTCGCTGATGTCTTCTCGCTGCGATAGCAAGTTGGCAAAATACTCTAACTTAAGTTCCTCCAACTCCCGTTTTACAGTTCCTGGGTTAGCGTTCTCGTCATAGATGACTTGTTTGAATTCATCTTTGATTGTCAGGGAGTTAAAATCCCAAGGTAAAGAGTTTTGTATGTATTCTTCTACATCTGCCTTTATAGTGTTGGATTTAGAGGAAGGCGATTTACTAGCCACAGAACTACCCAACTGACCAGCTTGCTCTGTTGCTTGGTCTTTAAGCTTTTGCAGTTGCTCTGTAATTTTATCAACATCTATTTGCTTAACTTTTCCTCCTAGCTGTTGTAGCAGAGGTTTAATTTTCTCGATGTCTATCTGCGAGAAGTCTACCTTTTTCAACACAGCTGGTAAAGCAGCACCCAAACCAAGTTCAACACCTTGCTTCACTATCCCACCACTGGGATTAATTTTGCTTCCAGCGGCTGAGGCTAATTGCTGTAGCTGTTGACCTAATTGCTCTGGCTTCAATTCTTCCGGAGTGGCAGAGTTAAGTAAATTAATAACTTGTTCTGTGGGATTTTGCCCTTGAGCAGCTTGGTTCCAAGCACCTTGCAATTGATCTACAAGCCGATTGGTATCTTCTTTAGATAAGTCTGTGCGACTACTAATTAAATCGACAAAAGTCTGGCGATCGATATTTTTTAGCAAGTCACTATCAGCAACTGATTCTAAATCTGCGTCTTTGAGCAGCTTGTCAAACTGAGAGCGAATTTCTTTGATATCTAACTGAGGTAATTGCACACCAGCTAAAGATTTTTGCACTGTGTTCTTGATACTATCAGCATCAAAACCTGATGTGAGTTCGCGGCGGACAGCTGCGGTAATTTCCTCAGCACTAGAAACCATTTGATTTTTAGCAACATTCGCGCCAACAGCTGTAGTTGCTGTACCCACGAGTCCTTGGAAGCCAGAAGTCGCAGTGCTGACAACAGAACCAATTAAGGAACCTACTGCTCTTGAACCAAACCAAGTGATTAAGGAGAAGTAGGTAGACCAGATGACTACACCAATTATCCCTCCTATAAGCGCACTTTCAACCAAGCTTAGTTTGACTGCCAGAAAAGAAGCACCGAATAATGCAATGGTTGCGGTAACAACAGCCCAAAGACCTGCGGCTGTTTCAACTTTACGAATTGTTCCACCCAAGCCTTCTGAATCATCAGAACCATCACCTCTTCCTAAAGATGATATTCCCACAGCTATGGAGAAGTTTGTTAATAATAATTGAAAGGCAAATGCCATCAATACACCAGTCACTAATGCGACTAAAAATTTCGGATTAGAAAAGACAAGCGTAGCCTGTTCTGGATTTACAAGTTCCGGATTTGCTGGGATTGGTACTGCTCCAAGTTGGTTCCACAGCAAACCCAACGTCATTTCCACACTTTTAAACATGTTATCTCCTTGATTACAACTTAAGTACACATGTCAATCTAGAAATCTCTATTAATCTTTAGGCGTTTCTGCAAGAAGAGCTTAAAGAATATTGACAACACGACGCCTAATGTTACTGTCCAAGTTACTTAGCTTGATAGCAACTGCAACTGCAACTACTGGCTTTGGGATAGCTCTACTTATTAACAAACCTATGATAAACGCAGCACCAATACAACAGCAAGCATTAACATACACATACAGAAAAACTATCCTTATTCTTGCTCTTGTCTAAGTTTAAGTACCTAATTGGAGCAAGTGATATTGTTCACTTTTTCCTTCACATTTTCTCCTATTTCTTAAATTATAAATTTCATGATTTGGAATCCTCTTCCTAGAGAATGACTTGATTTTACCGAGAGAATGATTTAAAAGTTTTTAACATTTTTCGTGACTCACAATTAGAAAAATGCCGGAAATTATAGATTACAAAACTATATGCATATATAGTCTTGTAATCTACAGGAATATTCCTCTGACGATGCATTTTTATGCGAGCCCTAGATATTGACTTTTGAACTAGTTTCTCGGAACCCTGATTACCTGTGAAAATTTGTGTTGTGAGCTAGTAGTATTGTTCTGACTACTTTCTGGCAAAGATTGTAAAGCCTTATATTCACAAAAATAAAGAAATGATAAGTATTTTAAGGAAATCAGCTAGACCATTAATTGAACAAGAAACAACAGAGCCGTCAGTCGCGCTTGAGTCAGTAATGTTGGACAGTGCGACGTAAAGATGAGTAATGGGTTGCTCTCCCCCACCAAAATCTTTGATGCATGTGGTCTATAATTAGATAGCGCTCACCAATCCCTAGCATAAAAATTGCTAAATCAGCAATTCCAGTATAGTTGACTTCTTGTAGAAAAACATTTTATTGGACTTTATCTAAAAACGAATAATTTTTCAATTTGATAAAGATAAAACTTATCCCAAAAGATGGGTGAACATTTCGTTCAAAAATAGTATTAATATGATTAACTGCATTTAGAAGATTCTTGTACAAATAATTTTAGCGCTTAGGAGGAAGTAAGGATGGTCTTCGGTTTGAATCGGTGTACTATAAGCGTATTTACTCATTACTGTGTGCAAAATGTGAGCTGTATAAATTGAGAGATTCTGGTTTGCCAATCAACAGGGTGTTTGTGGTTATTCAGGATACAGATTGCAATCATCAGATTAAGTGGTGCTGAAATTACAGAGCGTGTTGGCGATAAAGCTGACGAGTATCCTGATAGTTGCGGCACTTTCTGAAATGGTAGGCTAGTACCATAAATTTAAGTAGAAAAAATTGTTGTTATTTGAGAGGGAACAAGTATTATGGACAGCGAATTACAACAAGCTGAATACACTGATGCCAAGATAAAAGAAGGCATCAAAGCACTTGAAGCTTCAGAACCAGGAACTTTGGCAATGCTACCACCTGCGACTGAAACTGAAGAGGAATTGCAGCAGTTTGGTGGACAAATTTCTACCTTTTTGGCAGAACTTCCTGAATACTTAGGTAGGTTTGTCAACGAATACAAGCTGCCAGTTATTAGCTTTGCTTTACTTGTAGTCACAGTAACTCTACTCAGGCTAATATTGGCGGTGCTAGATGCAGTCAATGATATTCCACTCTTAAGCCCACTGCTGGAGTTAACAGGGATTGGTTACACAATTTGGTTTACTTTCCGCTATTTACTCAAAGGTCCTACTCGGCAAGAATTAGCTGCACAACTGGACTCAATCAAAAAAGAAATTATCGGCTAAAAGATCTCAAAACCTTTGAGCTAAGTGCAGCATAGTTTCAACAAAATTTTTTAATACCATTTACACACCTTGTGGTCAAGTAGAAATTGCTTTTTCTGCTTGACCACTTTTTGAATCAATATTTAATATGGAGCTAATATGGAGCGTTTGCAGGGGCTACGTCCTTGAGAGTACGACCTGTACTACGCCCGTTATAGCCTTGGAAATCCTGGTACTGTTGCGCTTCGGACTCTGGAACTTCAGCTTTAATTCCTCCAGCAGGTGGGGTTACCCACTGAGGACGGCCTTGCGCATCCCGGTAGTAAACACGTCCATTCTTTGAGAGGTAGTACTTACCTTGCGCCCCCTCTTTTTCCGCATTCTTATGCCTGTTGTAGAGGTAGTATAAAGCAGCTGCACCAGCTAATGTAATTGCTACTTTCTGCCCTGTACCCAATCCCTTTTTAGGTTTGGTTTGCTTTGCTGTCTCTGGATTATTCACTGTTCTAGCAACAGTATTGTCAGCAGGTGGCGGCGGTGCTGCAGTTTTTGAACCTCCTCCACAGCTAGTAAGCAGTGGGAGTGTTAGCAAAGCTGAAAGAAATATTGCAGCCGGAAAGGAAGCTGTTTTGCGTTTCGAGTGTACTATGTTAGTCATATTTGTTCTCCACCCTAATTTTAGTAAATGCTGTTTATTAGCGTCTCTAACAGGATTTTATATTAGCAAACATCACAATTATTTTAATTTTTATTTACGCCAACAGAGTAGGTTTTGCAAACGTTCTACCAGAAGACTGAGTTGATCATATGCGTACAAGACGTACCCCCTCTTGATATACCTCTGGCGTCGCATAACAATATTGTTAATTTTTCGACTGACAGTGATTCACGAAGAATACCATATTTCCATATTTTTAAACAATCTTTTTAGAGGCGATCGCACATAGCGTGTTCATTTCTATCTTAGGGTGAGTGAAACACGTAAAACAATAGGCTATTGTTAGAAGCTGTCTAGCTAACTAATTTGTCATTAAAACAATTTTCGCCATGCTTCTTCAAGACAAGCAGACTGGTCACTTAGTAGAAATACAGGACTTCGAAGCGCTGATTAGCCCATTGAAACCTACTATCGTTGCGCGACTTCAGGCGGGAGAAGAAGAACAAGATCCAGAAGAGTATGAGAAACAGCAATTAGTTTTTCCTTCTGGTGAGAGCTTGCCACGCTGCTGGATAGATGAAAATTATAAAAACCCTTAATTTTCCATCATAGCAGTCATTATGAGCAAGGTTATTCATTAACGGTACTTGACAAATCTTGCTCATGATTATCTTGTAAATTGAACTGCCATCTATTAAGTAGATATTTTAAGATATATAACGATAACTGTGTCTTGAATACAGCAACTTCTTGTTTACTATTGTGACTTTTATATATTTGATATTTTCAAGAATTTAGACTATCCAGAATAGCTTAGTAAAAATGAAAAATTTGATTTATATAAAAATTTAAGACGATTGATGTAAACTTATTTACATCAATCAAAATATAAAATGAAATAAAAAGCACAAAAAAAATCTATATCGGAAGATTTTATTGTGACTTTTAAAGTCCCTCTATTGAAAGAGGAGATAATCTTTTTGTTTTTTTAGGCTGGTTAAGAATAATCAAAACGTTATCAACTTGCATTAAGCGATAAAGACTTAACAAAAATTAGAAATAAAGCAGTGAGTAAGTATAGATAGCTCTAATTTGGTGATAAAAATGGCAAGTAACCCACTCTTAACAATAAAAGATTACGGTCAAAGTATCTGGATGGATAATTTGACTCGGGACTTAATTCAGTCTGGTGAACTTCAACGCATGATTTCGAGTCGGGGTATCCGTGGGATTACTTCTAACCCTGCAATTTTTGAAAAAGCGATCGCCGGAAATGCGCTCTATGATGCTGATATCGAAGCAGGAATTCGAGCAGGTTTACCTGTTTCCAAAATTTACGAATCCCTAATCTTTGAAGATATCCGCAACGCTTGTGATATTTTCCGCCCTATCTACGAAGAGTCTGGAGGCTTGGATGGCTACGTCAGCATCGAAGTTCCTCCAACTATCGCCCACGATACAAAAGCTACGATTGGTGAAGCGCAGCGATATTATCGTGAAATTGGGCGGGAAAATGTCATGATAAAAATTCCCGGAACTCTCAGCGGCGCACCAGCAGTAGAGCAGGTGATTAGCGACGGAATTAATGTCAACGTTACCTTACTGTTCTCGATTAAAAGCTATGAAGAGGCGGCTTGGGCATACATTCGAGGTTTGGAAGCAAGAGTAAATAAGGGTCAAGATGTTAGCAAAATAGCCTCTGTTGCTAGTTTCTTCCTCAGCCGAATTGACATTAAAATTGACCAAGTCGTTGAGGAAAGAATCAAGACAATTGGCACTGAGGATTTGGCAATAGAAGCAGGCTTAGTTGCAATTAAAGGCAAAGTTGCAATTGCTAACGCTAAAATTGCTTACCAAAAATACAAAGAAATTATCCAGAGTGAGCGTTGGAAAGCTTTAGCAGACAAAGGAGCCAACGTGCAGCGACTACTGTGGGCTTCTACCAGTACCAAAGATCCCACCTACAGCGATGTGATGTACGTTAACGAGTTAATAGGTTCAGATACCGTTAATACTCTACCCCCAGCAACAATAGAAGCCTGCGCAGATCACTGCGATGTTGCTAATCGGCTTGAGACTGGGGTAAAAGAAGCATATCAGTTGATTGACAGTCTTAAAGATCCAGATATCAAGATTAATCTGGATCAAGTGATGGATCTTGTCTTAGATGAAGGGATTGACAAATTTATTCAGCCCTATCAATCACTGATGGAATCAATGGAAGAAAAAGTCAAACAATTGTCTCCCGCTTAGTGACACCACACCATAAATAAGGGTTGAAAATTTTATGTAGGTTGGACTTACCGTGGGGAAATCCAACATAAGAATAATGTAGAGACGTCACATGCTACGTCTCTACATTATTCTTATTTAGAAAACTAACTCATATTCAATCGCGTCATTTCAAACAACTGCTGGGCATTCTTTCCTAGAAAACCATCAAACAACACCCGCTGATCTGCTTCCACTTCTACCATATAGCGTTGGGCAATTTCATAGTAGGCATAAGTCCAAGGGAGTTGAATTTTGACATCTACAGTATCTTCTAAGACTGTGACAACTTCAGTAACTGCTTGAGTTGCCGTTTGCCGCAAACCACTGGCAATATCCCCCTCAATCTCAGCTTTCATTGGCACACCCAAGTTAGCTAAACTACGGGCAGTAGTCTCAATATCTGGGTATTTTGAGGTATTCTGACGATTAACGTAGCCTGTAAAGTGATTGACAGCATAACCGTGCAGCAGCACCCAAGCACCATATTGAGTTACCTTGTTCACTTCTTCCACTACAGAACGCCGGGGAGGTTGCCAAGGGCACGTAAAGATTCTATGGAGTTCTTTGGCAACGCGTTTAGTCTCAGTAGCGAACGCCTGGAGAATTGCTGAATAATGAAATAAATTCACGTTGGAAACAGTTTGTCGGATAAGGTGGACAGTTTCTTCTGGCAATTCATCAACAATCAACTCGCTGATAAACAACTTGGGCAAATCAAATTCCTCTTGCTGAGGATGGCGATAGTGACGGGCGTAAAGATGGCTTTCAGGAAAAGAGTATTCCCCAGCCGCCTCGTAGCCCAAAGCCTCGGCAAGTTGTCCTAAATAGTCAATACCCAAATTAACCTTACCCTGTGGACTGTCTACCTCCATGCGTAAAGATCGAAAAGCAATGTGATCATTAGCAACAGTCCCACCCGCATCAGTGATCATTTGTGCGTAGGTGCGGGCATAACTTACCCGGATGCTGTAATCTTGCCAAAGTAATTTCCAAAGATGACGAGCAATTTCGGGGTTCATGGTGTTTGTGGCGATGCATATCAAACTTTATGATAACCTCTGGCAAGGATGCGAAACGGCATACTTGCTTTTGTTAGTGAGGTTTCGCTCAATCGTAAAGTTTTGTAACAAAAGAGAAAACTTTCTTCCACTCCAACTGAAGAACATATAGAGCCAACACTAATCCAAATATCACTTAGCGTGATATTCATTTTGTTGAGCTGCGTTCCGTGACGGCAGAGATATAGCATTTGTGCTATATCCTCTGTCTTACTTATCAGTTATCAGTTACCAGTTATCAGTTATCAGTTATCAGTTATCAGGTAGGAAACGGACTCGTTCACCCCTTGTTCACTGTTCACTGTTTACTGTTCACTGTTCACTGTTCACTGTTTGAACAGTCTTACTGTTTCTGGGGTATTGATGATAGGAATATTTTTTAACACTCCCATGCCACGCATGCGATATTGCTAAAACAGAAAAGTATGAATAAACGCCTGATTAAACGCCTGATTAAACGAATTATTTTTCCATCAATCGCTTTTTTTGTTGGATTTTTTATCACGCTTACTCATGTTGCTGCACAAGAAGTGCCATCTAAGTTGCAACAAGACAACAACCTGTCTCAACCTAATGGGCAACCAGACAACTTCTTTAACTTCCATTTTTGGATCTTTGTTGTATTTTTTTTGATCGCTATTTTTTGCCTAGCTAATTTCATCAAAAATCGACACTGTCCTCAATGCAAAACGTTCAACCTTAAACGGACTCAACAAGTTTTAGTTCCAGCAACCACTAGTTATTCAGGAAGGCGCAGGGTAATCTGCCACTGTCAAAACTGTTCTTACCATCACGAGTATGAACAAAACATTCCAGTAATTAGCAATGATTACAGTGGCGGTGGCGGCAATGATTACGGTGGTACTAGTAGCAATAATAATACTAATGT
>NZ_JCACKO010000152.1:40399-127023 GCF_059505445.1 Brasilonema angustatum
TTACGGTAGCTGTGGCGGCAATGATTACGGTGGCGGTGGCGGCAATGATTACGGTGGTACTAGTAGCAATAATAATACTAATGTTACTACCAATGATTACGGTAGCTGTGGCGGCAATGATTACGGTGGCGGTGGCGGCAATGATTACGGTAGCTGTGGCGGCAATGATTACAGTGGCGGTGGCGGTGATGGCGGTAGTTGTGGCGGTGGCTGAAATAGTCTCCTACTTTTTATCGGAAGAAAAGTCAATTGTAAAGTTCTGTAACAAGATAGATAATTTTGTTCCACTCCAACTGAAAAACATATAGGGATTTATTCATTAATTGGACAGGAGGAAATGAAGAGCTTAATCCTGATAATTGCGGGAATTGCAGTTGCTGTGGGAATTATCGGTGGTGTATTAATAGTTGGATTAATTTCTCTCCAACGACGACGCCAAGTAGTAGATAGCTTGGTACGTAGTGATAATATCATCGGTTGTTTTGGAACGGTAGAAATTCCTTTGAATGACAACAGTCCTGGAAAGGTACGTGTTAATCTTAAAGGTTCTTTAGTAGATTTTGTTGCCTTTACTGACGAAACTCAACAACTTCATCAAGGTGACCGTGTTGTTGTTGTTAGCATGAAGGGCAATAAAGTATGGGTGGTATCTGTGTAGAGAGTGAGGTAACTTGAGGCAAAATAACACAAAAGACCACGCACTAAAAACAACAATTAATCACTAATGACTAACTACTAACTATGAAATTTCAGCAAAACATAGCGACGGTGCCAGTAGCACAAATTAATATTGACACACCTACAAACAAGAACAACAATGGTGTTGAAGGATTACTTTTTAGCAGTATCCCCATTGCACTTTCTATCTTTAGCGCTGTTATATTTGTATGGTTCGTTAAATCTTTTTTGTGTATCTGCAAACCCAATGAAGTATTGGTTCTTTCTGGACGTAGGTGGCGTACTCAGGATGGACAAGAAGTCGGTTATCGAGTGCTATTAGGTGGACGGGCTATTCGTATTCCGATTGTGGAAACTGTTAAGCGTATGGATGTCACCACTATGCCGGTACGGGTGGAGGTACGGAATGCTTACGCCAAAGGAGGAACACCTTTAAATATCCAAGCAATTGCCAATGTGAAAATTTCCACAGATCCAGGAGTTGTGGGTAATGCTATTGAACGCTTTTTGGATCGCGATCGCTCAGAATTAACTCGTGTTTCTCGCGAAACTCTAGAAGGTTATCTGCGGGGTGTCGTCGCCACCCTCACACCTGAAGAACTCAATGAAGATCGCCTCAGTTTTGCCCACCGTATCGCCTCTGATGTTAGCCGTGACCTTACAAAACTAGGATTACAACTCGACACCCTGAAAATTCAAAGTGTTTCTGATGATGTAGATTATCTCAAATCTTGGGGACGCAAGCAAATTGCTCTTGTTGTCAAAAATGCGGAAATTGCTGAATCAAATGCGATCGCCCAAGCAGAACAAATAGAAGCCCAATGTGAGGAACACGCCCAAGTCGCCAAAACCCAAGACAGAATTATTGTGCTGGAGAAAGAAAACGAACTCCGCACAATCAAGGCAAAGCTAGGACAAAAAGCCCGCTGTGAAGAAGAAATTACCACAGCTGTTGCTCAAGAAAAGAAGGCAAAAGCTGAACAAGTTCTGCAAGCATTACGTTCAGAATTAGAACGCTTGCGCTTACAAGCAGATGAAATTCTCCCAGCCCAAGCCGAACGCCAAGCCCAAGAACTCCGCGCCAGAGGGGAAGCCGCTTCTTTGGAAGAAAATGCTAAAGCCGCAGCTTTAGTAAACGATATTCTCTCCCAAGTTTGGCAGCAAACTGGAACAGATGCTTCCAAATTATTCCTAATCCAACAAATTGAAACTGTACTCCAAGAAGCAGTGCAGATTCCCAAGCGTATTCAACTCAAGAAAGTCAACGTGATTGACAACGGTGATGGAAAATCTTTAGCCAGCTTAGTCAACGTTTATCCCGAAATTGTATTTCAGTTCCTAGAAAGCGTCAATCAAACCCTTGGTATTGATGTCACAGGAACTCTCAATCAAGGAAAGGACTAAGGTTTTAAGTCACTCACTATTTCCAAACTCCCGAGGTTTTTTATGAACACCTTAAAAACTTTTGCTATTACCATGATTGCGGTGACTTTGGGAACGCAGAACCCATCTGCAGCATTGGTTAACAAACCAGTATCCCATCATAATGTAGTGTTTATAGCACCTAACCAGCCAGATCTCATTGCCAACGATGTTACTTATTCCACAGCACAGGGCGATACTCAAATTTGGATGCCAGGGCGTATAACCGAGAAGAAACCCCAACAATTAAGTTCTGAAAGTCCAACAACTAAAACGGTATATTTCATCCTCTACGTAGACTTACCTAAAGAAACTGAATATCTATCTACTTTAGGGCTTCGGAAAATTATGCAAGATGAATTCCGAAAGAAATTCTCTGGTAAACAAGAGTTGTCTGGTAAAGTCGTTCGGAGTACCGATCTTGTGATTGAGGGGTATCCTGGTACAGAGTTTGTGGTGCAACATTCTAATGGAGCCTTTGGACAATATCAGTCTTTTATAGTTAAACGACGCATGTACTTTCTTGGAGCTGTAGCACCTGGTGAATTAACTACAGAAACAGCTAATTTCTTCGATTCTTTCCGAGTATATCCAGAGCAGATTCGTTATCCCGTTGAACGCACCCCAGCGAAACAAGTTATGGGTAAAGTCCCCCAACTCACATCTTTTGGGTACAAAAGCAAAGGAACGACAATTCCTGAAATGAGTGATTGCCTACGGCAGAGCTACGCTTAACGCCTACCCAAAGCTAATGACGTTAATTAACCTGTTTTAATGTTCTACAAATTACACTTGAATTCTGGAGAAAGATTATGGAAATAATCGCTTTACTACTGGGAATTTTTGGTACTGGAACTGCCGCCGGTTGGTGGGTGATTCGTAACTTATACTATATTTGTCAACCAAGTGAAGTACTCATCTTCGCTGGCAGTCGCACTTCTCTTGGTGATGGGAGTTCGGTTGGATACCGTTTAGTGAAAGGAGGTAGTAGGATTCAAACCCCGCTATTAGAGAAAACTTTCCGCATGGATTTGACAAACATGATTATTGAGTTGCGAGTATCGAATGCATACTCAAAAGGCGGAATTCCCCTGACAGTTGAAGGAGTCGCAAATATCAAAATTGCTGGAGAAGAACCGACAATTTACAATGCAATTGAGCGACTCTTGGGTAAAAGCCGCAAAGATATCGAACAGTTGGCAAAGGAGACGTTAGAGGGAAATCTGCGAGGAGTATTGGCAAACCTGACGCCAGAACAGGTAAACGAAGATAAAATAGCCTTCGCCAAAACCCTGCTTGAAGAAGCTGAAGACGATTTGGAAAAGCTGGGATTGGTACTAGACAACTTGCAAATTAAGAATATCTTCGATGAGGTGCGCTATCTTGATTCAATTGGACGCAAGCAGCAGGCAGAATTGTTGCGAGATGCGCGTATAGGAGAAGCCCAAGCTAAAGCCGAGGCAATAATTAAAGTTTCAGAAAATAACCGTATTACCAAACTCAAACAAATTGAACGGGATTTAGAAATTGCTAAAGCAGACGCAGAACGCAGAGTTAAAGACGCGCTGACAAAGCGGACTGCTATGATCGCAGAGGTAGAAGCGGTTGTTAATGCCCAAGTAGCAAAGGTGCAGGCAGAAGTTGGGGTGCAAACCGAACGCATCAAACAGGTTGAAAATCAGTTACAAGCTGATGTGGTTGCACCAGCAGAAGCAGAATCCCAACGGGCGATCGCCAAAGCAAAAGGAGATGCAGCCCGCATTGTTGAACAGGGTAAAGCCCAAGCAGCCGGGACGCAGTATCTAGCCGAATCTTGGCAAAACGCTGGTGCATCTGCCCGAGAAATCTTCATCTTCCAAAAATTAGAACCATTGTTGCGAATGTTGGCTGCAGGAGTCCCAGAGGTACAGGTAGACAATTTGACTGTCATTGATGCTACAAATGGTGGTAGTGTTCCCAAAATGGCGTCATTCTTAGAGCAGTTACGGCAGACAACTGGTGTCGATGTTACAAAGGTTATCAATCAATTTAAGTCTGAAGACAAAAATAGCAAGTACGAAATCAGATCACATCTGGAAAAGTAGCCATAAGACTTGTAGGGGTAAGTTATGCCAAGACTATTGCCAGGTAACCCTGAACAATCAAATCAGACTGACGATGACAGTATGGATGAATTAGAAGTACAAATCCTTCAACTTGTGAAACAAACCTGTCAGCATCCGAGAGGTAGTATTGAACGTCAAAAAGGATTGCACAAACTTTTTTTACTAATTCAAAAAACAGGTAAACTGTTGCGGGGTACGGGCGTACCTGATGCGGAGGAAGCACTACAAAAAACCTGGCTATATTTTTGCTGCAATCTTTGTGAGGCTTCTACCGCCAAGAATCCCTACAATCCAGAAAAAGGTAGTATCATAACATGGCTCAACGGGTATTTGAAGTACAGGTTAGAAGATAGTCGTAGGGTTGGTAGTAATAATACAATTCATCCCATACAAGATCAAAATGGTGAAGAGCTAGATCCAGTAAATTTAATTCCAGCACGATCGCAAGCACCACCCATATTACAAGAAATCCAGGAATGGTTAAAAAAAGAAGCCAATAATTTGCGTCGCATCCACGTACAAAATCGTCCAGATATCAACTGTCTAGTTTTGATAGAACGTCGCTTACCACCCGAAACTCCCTGGCAAGATTTATCTCAAGAGTTCGGCGTATCCATATCCACCCTCAGCAGGTTCTATCAACGTGAGTGTTTTCCCCGCCTTCTCAATTTTGGCAAATCCCAAGGTTATTTTGACAGCGAAGGTTATTTTAATATCGAGTCCTAATTTTTGAATTAACGGCTATGAGTTACTCCACCCAACAGCAAATCATCTCTATTCCCATTCCGGCGAAATTTCGAGAAACTGCTCTGGAATTTGCCCAAGAACAACCAACTCAACAAAAAGCTAAACAAGTGTATGTAAATACTCTAGCTGTACTAGTGGTCAAGAGCTACTTAGAAATGCTGGATATTCCGACTGAATTAGAAGCCAGTTATAGCTGGAATCAATACGGGCGCTTGATGGCAGATGTTGCAGATTTATTGCTTACCGGAGTAGGACGTTTAGAATGTAGAGCAATCAGGACAGGCGATCGCCTTTGTTATGTTCCTCCTGATGTTTGGGACAATCGTATTGGTTATGTTGTTGTAGAACTAAATCAAACCTGTAAAGAAGGAAAAATCAGGGGATTTTTACCTGATATTCAAACATCACAAATTGACATTGAAGAGTTGCAACCATTGGAAAGATTAATAGAATCTTCCCATCTTGTGCATTTGCGGCAATGGCTAGAAGGTATCTACAAATCCCAATGGCAAAGTATTGAAGAATTATCCTGTCAAAGAAGTCCTCAAGTAGCCTTTCGTTTTAGACGGACAGGAGGATTTCAGTTAAATACATCACAAGAAGTATGGAAAGTAATTGATCAATTATATCCCCATCGCAGTTGGGAAAACAACTTACCATTAGAACTTTTAGAAAAAATGTCTGGTAATCAAGTTGAAGACGTAGAATCACCTGAGGATAACATTAACTCTGTTAGTGTTACCGATGTACTTGCTCAGCTTTTAAGAACAAGCGAAGATGAAGAAAAGCGTTGGAAGCTTGCAGAAACTTTGTGGACGATAGAACCAAAGCACTCTGCTATCAGTGCTAGACGCATCATGGATTTAGGGATGCAACTCGCCAATAATCCAGTGGCTTTAATGGTAGCAATTTTATCTAAACCTGACAAAACTGTTGCTGTTCTGTTGCGAGTATATCCGATAGGAAACCAGCCCTACCTACCACCAAACTTGCAATTAGCTGGATTGTATGAAAATGGACAGCCGTTTCTTGAAGTCAAAGCCAGAGAAGTTGATAATTACATCCAATTAAAATTTTGTGCAGAATTCGGTGAAAGATTCGGAGTTCAGGTTAGTATAAATAATGCAAGCATTACGGAACACTTTATCATTTAGCTAAGTCAATGAGTACAGGGTAAGAAAAGTGGACATGCGGGTTATCTTCGGGATTGAACAAGGCAGTTTTGAGAAAGGATTTCCTGTCAGAGTTAGAATTGGCGAAGAAGGTAGACCTGATTATGACGAATTTTCTGGTAGGTTACCGCCCGCATTGGCAGTTAAGGAAAACTACGAAAATTGGCAAAGAATTTATCGTAACTTACCAGCCAATTGGTTAATCACCCTTCCTGAGAGTCAAATAACAAATGTATCTACTTTAGAAGATTGTAATCAAGCTGCTCAAAAGTTTCAATCCAGTTTCAACGAATGGTTAAATCAACCATCAGTACGAAAATTAGAGCGACAATTTTTACTAAAAATTGGTAATTTACAGGATGTGCGCTTTATTTTGCAAACGCAAGAATCTTTGCTACAGCGACTTCCTTGGCATTTATGGGATCTTTTCAGTCATCCCAAACCGGAAATTATAGTAAGTTCGGAGTACGAACCATCTAAAAAGAAGTTAAAAACTCCTGTTAAAATCCTCGCCGTTTTGGGCGACAATCAAGGTATCAATATTACACAAGATTTGTCAGCCCTAGAAAACAATTTACCAGGCGCAATAATTGAATCGTTAATAGAACCATCATCTCAAGAACTGAGAGATAAATTATGGACGAAATCTTGGGATATTTTATTTTTTGCCGGACACAGTTGTAGCCAACAAGATGATAGTTCGGGAGAGATTAAAATTAATGCCAACGAGAGTTTACCGTTGGAACATCTACGCCATAGTCTCAGACATGCTGTCCAAAAAGGATTAAAACTAGCAATTTTTAACTCTTGCGATGGACTTGGACTGGCACGTAATTTGGCTGATGCACGCATTCCCTATACAATTGTCATGCGCGAGCCTGTTCCCGATATAGTAGCACAACATTTTTTGGAATATTTTCTCACGGCATTTGCGGCTGGTGAATCTCTATATGCATCTGTACAACAAGCTCGTGCACGCTTGCAAGAAGAATGGGAAAATCAGTATCCTTGTGCTTCGTGGCTACCCGTTATTTATCAAAATACCGCAGCAGCAGAACTGAAATATCCCCGACAGCATCAACAGCAAAGTTGGAAAAAAGTTGCTTTGCAAACAGCTATTGTTGTCGGTGCAATAGCAAGTTTTGGTGTTATTTCATGGCGTGTTATTGATGAATTTCAATCCCGTGCTCGGTTTAGTTCTGGCGATAAAATATTAGTGAGGACATTCACAACTTCCTATAAAAAAGAGGGCGTACAGGCGTTTCGACAGGAAAATTACAACCTAGCAATCAGTAAGTTTGAAAAGTCTTTGCGGCAGTATCCTAACGATCCAGAAACGTTGATATATCTAAATAATGCCAAGATTGCTCAAAAACCAGCACTGACAATTGGTGTTCCCGTTCCCATTGCCACTAACCCCAATGTTGCCCAAGAAATTCTCCGGGGAGTGGCACAAGCTCAACAAGAGATAAATCATCAAGGTGGTATGAATGGGAAGTTATTGAAAGTTGAAATCGCAAACGATGATAACAATCCTGCTATTGCTGTAAAGGTTGCTGATAGATTTGTGCAAGAAAAAGATATATTAGCAGTTGTTGGGCATAACAGCAGCGATGCTAGCCTTCCAGCCTCTGAGAAATATCAGGCGGGAAAATTGGTGATGATTTCACCAACCAGTAGTTCCACAAGATTAACAGATCGCTCAGATCGCACCGACGGTAACTATATCTATCGGACAGTTATCAGCTTTACGACAATTGCAGATGCTCTGGCGCAATATACTAAAACTACTGGCAAAAACAGAATTGGTACCTGTAATGATTCTAACGCAGCAGACCAGTCATTTAAAAATGATTTTGAGAAGGCAATTGAGCAAAAAAAAATTCAATTAATTAATATTGATTGCGATTTTGCGTCCAAGAATTTCCAGCCAAAAACTATTATAAAAAATGCAAAAGAACAAGGTGTAAATGCCATACTTCTGAACCCTCAAGTAAACAGAATGGATAGAGCGATTGCCGTAGGCAGAGCTACGCTTAACGCACTCGCCAAAGCAAATCAAGGTCAAATTACGTTATTAGGAAACCCCAGTTTACAAACCAAAGATACTCTGGCTGCTGGCGATGCTGTTAACGGGATGGTGATAGCAGTTCCTTGGGACGCCACCCTCTCCCCCGACAAAAACTTTGTCCAAAATGCATACAAATTATGGGGTGATACAGACTTAGTTACCTGGCGTACAGCTACCGCCTTTGATGCTACCAAAGTCATTGCAGCAGCACTTAAACAAAAGGATACTAGAGACGGAGTACAACAAGCGTTATCTGGTACTTTTTCCCTACAGGGAGCAACAGGTGCAATTAAGTTTTTACCTTCAGGCGATCGCGTTGATAATGCTGTATTAATACAAGTCAAACCCAATCCCAAAGCTTCCACTGGCTACAGCTTTGAACCAATAAAACCCTATGCAAAGCCGCATCAGTCTAGGGGACAAAATTTTAGTTCAAGACAACCTCAGTAACGAGAAACAATTGGGCGTGCAAGCTTTTGCAGCTGGAAATTATGATCAGGCGATAGCTAGCCCCTAAGGGGGCGCTGCGCAAACGCTGCTGCGCTCCGCGCAGATCGCACATTTTCAAGCATCTGTATGATGGGCGATTGCGCAGAGCGCAGACGCAATCATGCGTATCGCACTTGTTGACCCCATACCAAAGGATACCGAAGGGAGCTACCCCTTTTCAGTCAGCTTCCTACCGACTGACTGCGTACTCTACTTGCTTCAGCCAGGATTTTGCTATCCGGTTAGCTGCTCAAAAGGTACTCATACCAATTGTCCATGATAGTTTGCGCGGCGTAGCCATAGATGCACTTAATATTTATGAAACGAACCGCCTTAGCGCAGCGTGTCCGCAGGACATAGACGAGCCAGCGCCGTGGGCAAGTCTCCCGACTTGAGGCGACTGGCGTCGCCAAGGACGCCAAGAATTAAAGAGTAAGTATTAAGTGCAAGTTTACAGAGAAATGGTATCAATCAGTTCATCGGGCTCATTGACAAGTTTGGCATAAATGATTTCCGAATTTGCCAACAGTGTCTGGGCTATTTTTACCCCATTAGCGACAATGAGTGACTACTTCAATTGCGTGGGTGCGGCTATACCCCGTGGTAAGTGCATAAGTTAATTTCACTTACACCTAATAAAGAATCAAAGGGTATCTATTATCCTTACTCAAACTCAACCTTCATTAAGGAACATTATATGAGTGGATTTGGTCACGGTTCTGTCGGGACACGGGAACAAGAATTTACGACTCTACTGGAATTAAGAAAAGAAGGCTATCCAACACATAAACTTGTGGAACTTGCCGCAAATATAAAGGCAGAAGTTGATACGGTTAAAGATGGACCAGATCCTGAAGAAAACCTTTGGGTACCAGCAGGCTATACCTACTTTGGTCAATTCATCGATCACGATCTGACCTTCGATAACACATCATCACTGAACCCAGCAGATGCGGGACAACAAGATCGTTTACCTAGCAACTTGCGTACGCCACGCTTTGATTTGGATTCGTTATATGGCGACGGACCGGATGCTCAGCCTTTCTTATATGCTGAGGACGGTGCCACTTTGCTGTTCAAAGATAGTGATAAGAATCAATTAAGTGTTGAGCAAGCAACTGAAGACTTACTGCGTAGCCCCAACGGTCGTGCTATTATTGGCGACAAGCGCAATGATGAAAACTCTATCATCAGCCAAATCCATTTGGCATTTGTAAAATATCACAATGCAGTGGTTCAAAAGCTTAAGAAAGATGATCCACAATTAACTGGTACTGCCCTATTTAATCAAGCACGCAATGAGGTGCGCTGGACTTATCAAAAGCTGGTGATCGAAGACTTTTTACCGCGCATTGTCAAAGCTGAAGTGCTTGCTGACCTTAAGGAAGCCACAACACGTGAAAAGCGGCAAAAACTCTACGCCCTTTATACTAAAGACAAGCGTCAAAACTTGCCCCGCGAGTTTGTGGTGGCGGCTTACCGCTTTGGACACTCAGGAGTAAGGACAGGTTATCGGCTCAATACAAACAAACGCTTGAGTATTTTCCCACCCAGCATGCCACCCAAGAACCCAGAAGATGACGACAAAGACAGTTTGCTGGGATTTGATCCACTACCGAAAACCCATGTCATTGATGACTGGGGTCGCTTTTTTCCAAATACGAAACCTGGCGTTTTCCCCACCGAACCTCGAGACCAGGCCGCAGATGAAAAACCGCGTCCTGAAGTCCGGCTACAATTTGCTTACAAAATTGATCCAACCTTGGTAGATCCACTTGGTGTTTTGCCACCTCCGGTGCTACCAACCAGCGCGACGGTTGGGGGATTGGTTAAGGAAGTTGAGGACACAATAAGCCCTGATAAGTTACCAGACAAAGAGGTTAATCCTCCGCGCCCTTCGTTAGCCCTCCTCAACTTACTTCGTGGCAACACATATAAAGTGCAAGGCGGACAAGCGATCGCAAATGTACTCAAGAAAAATTGTTTTCCGGTTAAAATACTAGAACCAAAGTACCTATCTACGAGAAAAGCGGTTGAAGGAAAGAATGGGGAGGCATTGTTCAAATTTGAAGAAATCGATTCAACTCTTCAAACAGATACTCCTCTGTGGTTTTATATCTTGGCTGAGGCTCAAGCCTCAGTGGTGGATGCAATCAAATTAGATAAAGATGGCACGTTCAACGAAGAACAACTACTCAATGGAGGTGGAGCCAAAACCCAGCTAGGCTGGGTGGGCGGTCGGATTGTAGCCGAGGTGTTTTATGGTCTGTTGGATTCGGATAGTGAGTCCTACTTCAATGCAGCACCTGAACACTGGAAGCCCATCCTAGGAGGCAATGGAGAAGTCATCTTCGCTAACCTTCTCAAGTTCGCCGGACTAACTATCGCAAATTAAGCAAGTGCGCTTTTACCGCTCATTACAGCAATTTTCCGGTAAATAGACCACAGTGATTGAACCAACAATCATGCAGGCGATCGCGTTGGTAATGCTGTATTAATACAAGCCAAACCCAATTCCAAAGCTTCCACTGGCTATAGCTGGCTATAGCTTTGAACCAAAAAGACTCTATCCAAGGCCGCATTAGTCTAGGGGACAAAATTTTAGTTCAAGATAACTCCAGTAAGCAGAAACAATTGGGTGTGCAAGCTTTTCTATAAATTTTGTTATAAAACAAAATTTATAGAAAAGCATACTTGGGGTGCTTTACTTTGTTGGCACCCCAAATATATTAACAACTGTTTACGATTGCAGCGATTTTGCAATAACTCCTAATTGCAAACCAGGCGGATAACTCCCTTCCTCTTTTATCCGCTTAATCTCGGCTTCAGTGATCCGCAAATTTAACTTTTGTGCTAACTCCTGCACAATATCCCCTCGATCAATCACACCAGCGACAGCATCAGCAGGAGAAAGCACGGTGATGCGGGGTAATTGTTCATTTTCCAGCTTGTTAATCACCTCTGCTATAGGAGTTGACTCAACAACAGTGGGAATTTCTGTCAGGGGATGCACTATACTTTGCACCGTTAGGGTTTCCCATTCACTTCTTTCCACAAGGCGCAAATCGTCTATGGAAATGATGCCCCGGTAACGTCCATCAGATTCGGCAAAATAAACTCCAGGAGTGTTAGTCTCCAAAAGGTAGGAGTCGGCGAAAGAACGCAAAGTCTGATTAGCATCGACGACCCGAAACTCACGAGTCATGGCATTAGCGGCAACCAGACTGAGTAAGGTTTCTTGTAAAATTGTTATGCGGTCATAGCTATTAGCATTACGGATACCAAACCAACCTAACAAAGCTATCCACAAACCAGTGACTAATTCCCCAGTAAAATAATCTACTGCCAGGCCTAGGGCGATCGCCCCATAACCCAAAATTTGCCCTGCTTTTGCTGCTAACCGTACCGCTTGAAAACGGTTCCCTGTTGTTTTCCACAAAGCTGCTTTTAAAACTTGTCCGCCATCTAAAGGCAAACCAGGAATCAGGTTGAACAGTGCCAAAACTAAGTTGATTCTGCTTAAATCTCCAACCATAACGCTGGCAGGACTGTTATCAGGCAAAACATTTACTAGCAGGCTGAGGAGGACAAACAGGACAACACTCACGAATGGTCCAGCAATTGCAACTTGAAATGCTTTTCCTGGGGTTTTGGATTCTTCTTCGATAGAAGCAATACCACCAAACAGAAACAGGGTAATCGAATTGACTTTTATACCTTGCGATCGCGCAACTAAGCTATGACCCAATTCGTGCAATAATACTGAACCAAAGAGCAGCAATGCCATCACCACTCCAGCACTCCAAGCTAGAGTCGTTCCCCATGCTTGGTAAGCGACTCCAAAGTTAAGGGTTGCCAGCCCTAAAATCACAAACCACAGAGGGTCTAAAAACAGTGGAATTCCGAATAAAGACCCGATTTTCCAATTTGTTTGCATTACATTTTCCTAAAACTAGATATTTTCAACCGTCCAGAAAGACGTCTCATATGTTGTTTTTTACACATATATAATGTTGCGGCACCAACTATGCTTGCTGAGATTTGGATACTGCAGCATGGCCGAGTTTATAGGCTCCAATTTCTAGAATAGACAATTCTGAAGAGCGAGCAACTGAACTAGCGACGCAGCAATTTACGACGGTTTTTATGTGCAGCAACGACAAACCATATGGTTGAGGCACAGCAATGCTGTGCCTCAACCATAGTTCCTGCTTCTAGGTTTATGCTCTAATCAATAGGACTCTTGCAAAAGTCCCAATTGCCACGAGTTGGGTAAAAGGGTAAAGGGTTTTTATTTTTCCTTCCTCCCTCCCCCTTATCCCCAGAGGGAACCGGTGAGTTCCCCCTTAACCTTTTCCCTGACAACTGCCACGAAGTCTAATGAAATAGCAGAATTCTCTTTCTTGGGGAAGATGTTAATTTTCCCAAGTAAAGAGATCGACATAGTGTGATAAAGAACGTGATATCTAAAAATCTAGAGGCGATTACTAATATTTGTCAGCCCTAGAACGATGCCAATGCCAATAATATGCCCAAAACACATAGCACCAATGAATGCTGGAAGACTTATGGAAAGTACAGGCAATTTGGGACCTACCTTGGGAGATTTAATAAACGATGTCAGCAAAAGAACTACCAAACAGCTGACGCTGATGATGATTCCTACTGTGGGGTTCCACTCAGGTGTTGCGGGGACATTGGCGGCGGCTGCTAGTAAGATTGATGAAATCAAGCTTTTATCTCCTAAATAGAAAAATTGACAAGTGGTCAGTCATTCGCATTTGGCTAGCTATGTGCTGACTGCTTATTGCTAAGCCATAAAAATTATAGAATTATAAGGGAAAGAACTTGAAATTGTTTATACATTTTTGGTTTTATGTAACTATTACTACTATTATCAAAAATATCTATGCGGGTAAAGATTTGCGGAATAACTCAACCACAACAGGGGAAGGCGATCGCCTCCCTTGGTGCAACAGCATTAGGATTTATTTGTGTTCCAACCTCACCCCGCTATGTTAAAGTAGAGCAGATTCGGGCTATCGTGGAACAACTGCCCGAAAAAATCGACAAAATTGGAGTTTTTGCCAACTCCACTGCTCTTGAAATTACTCAAACAGTAGTTCATTCTGGCTTAACTGGCGTTCAACTGCACGGAGATGAATCCCCGGAATTTTGTCACCAGTTGCGTCAATTGCTACCAAATGTAGAAATTATTAAAGCTTTGAGAATCCGTACCTTTGAGGATATTGAAAAAGTAGAAACTTATACTTCAAAAGGAGATACGCTGTTACTTGATGCTTACCATCCACAGCAACTAGGTGGTACAGGCACAACTCTAGACTGGACAATGTTGCAGCAATTCAGCCCTAGCTGTCCTTGGTTTTTGGCGGGGGGACTCACTCCAGAGAATATTATACAAGCTTTGACTCAGATAACGCCTAGTGGCATTGACTTATCGAGTGGTGTAGAACGTGCCCCAGGAGATAAGGATTTAGACAAGGTAGCTAAGTTGTTTGAGAAGCTGCGTTCAAAGTGCTAAGTGATTAACAGTTATCAGTTATTTTTTGCTTGATAACTGTTCACTGTTCTCAGTGCTGAGGACTTAGAATAACGATGATTGGTGACGAATTAAGTTGAAGAATTCTTCACGAGTTTTATGCTCTTCTTGAAACACACCCTGCATTGCGCTTGTCACAGTCCAGGAACCAGGTTTTTGCACACCCCGCATAACCATGCACATATGTGTAGCTTCCATCACAACGGCAACTCCCTGTGGTTCTAGAATCATCTGAATTGCTTCAGCAATTTGGCGAGTGAGCCTTTCTTGTACTTGCAAGCGTCGGGAATACATCTCGACAATACGAGCAAGCTTGCTCAATCCCACAACTTTTTGATTAGGGATATAGGCAACATGAGCTTTGCCCATAAATGGCAACATATGGTGTTCGCATAAGCTAAAAACGTTGATGTCCCGTACTAATACCATCTCATTATGGCCTTCATCAAAGATGGCTCCGTTGACGATTTCTTCTAAAGACTGGTTATAGCCGCTGGTGAGAAACCGCATTGCCTCTGCTACCCGCTTGGGTGTTTTCAGCAATCCCTCGCGTTCGGGATCTTCTCCTACACCCACCAGTAGAGTCCGCACGGCGTCCGTCATCTGCTCCATCTGCTCTTCTGTTTGCGGGTGCAAATCAGCTTGCTGCCCATTGTGAGTGTTGCGGTCTGGTCTTGTGGAGATGGCTTCTGTCAAGTCTGGAACAAGAGGAGATTGTTGAGAGCAATTGGAACCGTTGGAACGAGCAATAGTCATGGTGTCGAGTATTAATGAAGGTTTGATTAGGAGTAATGAGTCAGCAGTCATGAGTCTGTATTATTAGCAAAAACCAAAGACAATAGACTTATGACTAGCTAGAGTGTGCCAGCCCCAGGCACGATAGTCAATTCATCAATAACTGCCTGTTGTGGTAGCAAAGGAAGCTCAAGAATTAACTTTCAAATTGTTTAACGGTTTGATAACCACGTCACTACTTTGTTATATAAGTCTCGTAGTGTCGATAGATTAAACAAACCTAAGAATCCGATTAACTTTCTTCGACAATTGCTATTTTGTATTGCAAAGAGATATTTTCCGCATCTCACATATTCCATAGGGTTAGAAGAAACTGTAGATGACAGTTGGAAAAGTTGTAGAAACCGCTAATATCTGTACAGCATCGCCGCTCGTACTGGAATAGGTAAGACATTTGCGCTCCTACTCCCTAGAAATTCATATCATAATTGAAGGGGATAGTCAGCTTAGTAGTTTAACGAGTACGCGGTTTGTACCTCCTACCAAGAACTACAAGTTTCTATATTAGCCATAGGGACAGAACGTAAGGCTTAGCAGTTGACTCATGACTAAAAATACAAATGCCTATGACTTCAAAGATTGTTAAAAATCTTTAACTGACATAGGCAATTATAGCATTGCCGCTATTCTCATCAAGTAGCTGAAGTTTTATGAGTGGGAAAGTTCAGTAAAGACACCAATTTTACGGAATTTTTCGTAGCGCATTTGGCGTCGTTCACTAGGAGTGAAGCGGTTGAGTTCCTCCAAATTGTCTAAGAGGGCTTGCTTGAGAGTGGTGACTGCTCCCAGAGGATCAGAATGAGCACCACCAACGGGTTCAGGTAATATCTGGTCGATGATTCCCAAGTTTTTCAAATCCGGTGCTGTCATTTTCAAGACAGCAGCTGCTTGGGGGGCTTTGCCAGCATCTTTCCACAAAATAGCAGCGCAGGCTTCAGGAGTAATCACAGTGTAAACGGCGTGTTCAAACATTAGCAGGCGATCGCCAACACTAATACCCAATGCACCGCCAGAAAAGGCTTCACCAATAACAGCACAAACTATCGGCACATCCAAGGAAAACATCTCACGTAGGTTGTATGCGATCGCTTCTCCTGCACCTTGTCGTTCAGCGACGACTGTAGGTAAAGCTCCTGGCGTGTCGATAAAAGTTAAAATTGGCATGCCAAACTTGTTGGCGTGTTCCATCAAGCGCATCGCCTTACGATAGCCACCTGGGGAAGCCATACCGAAATTACGGGCAATATTGTCTTTTGTGTCGCGCCCTTTTTGATTACCCAGCATAACCACAGGTTGTCCGCCCAAACGACCTACACCACCAACTAAGGCAGGGTCGTTAGAACCACAGCGATCGCCATGTAACTCCATCCATTCATCACTGATAGCTTGAATATAATCAAGCGTACTAGGGCGGCGCGGATGACGGGCGACTTGTAGTCGCTGAGACGGCGATAGACTACCAAATATTTCTTCACGCAGTTGCATGGCGCGTGCTTCTAGCTGACGAATTTGACCAGAAACATCGACACCGTTTTCTTCTGCAAGTTGCCGAATTTGCTCTATTCTAGTTGCCAGTTCTGCTAGCGGCTTTTCAAAATCCAACAGTAGCGGTTTACGCTCGGTAGTAGCCATTTTTTGACGAAAAAAGTGAAGAGTAAAAATTGAGGTGTGGGGCAATGGGATTTTCTATACTCATGAGTCACTAGCTCATAACTAATAACTCATGACTTATGACTAATCACTAAACCAGGAGTGGTCTAAATCCATGCTTTCTTGATACCTGACCAATTTGCTCCATTTTTTCTACAGTAATCCGATTGCGCCCCCAAGAGAAGTTAGTGTATAACTTCTCAAATTCCAATAGCATTGATTCTGCAAAACAAGCAAACAACTGGCGTGCTGGAACATCCATATTGACGATGCCCATAATTTTCCAATCAATATCCAGGGAATGTTCCACAATCCCACCATTTAGGACGTGTACACCAGGATGCTGAACTTTAGTTGCGAGATTTTTTGGATAGCCACCATCAATCAGCAAACAAGGTTGCTTTAAAACTTTGGGGTCGATTTCCATCCCTTTAGGCATACTAGCAACCCAAACGACAATATCAGCTTGGGGAAGTGCTTCTTCCATAGACAGGATTTTTCCACGCCCCAGTTCGTCTTGCAGCTGTTGTAGGCGTTCTTGGTTACGGGCTACTAGCAACAGTTCCTTGACATCTGTTTTTGCATCCAACCAACGACAAACAGCACTACCAATATCTCCAGTCGCCCCGCATACAGCAACCGTTGCATTTGATAGTTCAATGCCTACTTGTTTCGACGCTTTTTCTACCTGTTGACAAATGATGTATGCTGTATGAGTGTTACCTGTGGTAAAGCGTTCAAACTCTAATTTTATATTGCGGACTTGTTTGAATTGCTCTAAATTAAAGTTTTCAAAAATTATTGAAGAAAATCCGCCTAAAGCTGTGATACTTATCCCGTGCTTTTGAGCGTGAGCCATAGCGTTGAGGATTTTGCGTGTTGCAGCTTTGATGCGACGAGTTGCCAGCATTTCTGGCAAAAAGCCTGACTCTACATACCGCCCTTCAATTTTTTGTCCGGTAACACTGGTAACTGTAATGTTATCGACAATTTGGGGTGGAGCGCTGCACCAAAAATCTAACCCCTGATCAGCATATTCTGGGTAGCCCAATTCTTTGGCTACTGCTTGCGCGTGTTCTAAACTAGTAAGGTGTCCGATTAGACCAAACATGAACGATGTTGTGACGCGTATCCTTCGTTAGAAGGGTGGAATAGGCGGGTTAAGATATAATTAACCCTTCAAAATACTACACAAAAACTAACCAGCAAATGAGAGTCTGCTCTAGCTTTTGAGAAATTCAAAATCACCGAATATTCGAGCGGAGGAAACCTCCGCTCCAACTTCTCTCAAAATGCAAAATTCAAAAAAAAGACTCTTTAATTTTGAACTTTGTTAGCGCAGCGGCACGCACTCATCCTTTGAATTTTGAATTCCTCCCAAGGGTAGATCCCTAATTCCCACTCTTTCAAAAAGTGGGGACTTTGAGTTTCCTGTTCTCCTATCCGGTGATTCCGTAGGCAGACAGACGCATGAGCTCGCGGGTGGAAAAACCAATATTACTAAGGGCTTCTCCGTACTGAATCATGAAAGCTTCTACTAAAGCGTCCTTATCCATAGCTAAGGTGCGCGCATCATCCTCAACAGAGTTGAGCATTTTCCACACTATGGGCAAGTTTTGGCGATTTGCTTCTTCTAATTCCGCTTTGGATTGTTCAAAGTGTTCTTTCAACCATACTTCTCCAAAGTTGAGGTGGCTGTATTCGTCTTTGACTACTCCTTCAGTGATTTTACGAGCAAAATCATCAGCAACTTCGATGTAAATTTCGTATGCGGCGATCGCAAAACATTCAATAATCAAAGACTGAATCAGCAAGCAAGTAACGACTTTACCTTCAGCCGCTGCTTTTTGAAAATTTTGATGCAATGGAGCAAAAAACTCTTGAGCAAATTGCATATCTGGCGTTACCTTCAGATTGCGCCCACAAGCTTCAAATCCTTTTTTGTGGCGACTTTCCATCTTAGAAAGGCGAATGAGCTCATCTTGATTATCGCTCAGCAGTTCAGCGAGTTTGAGATAATTTGCGTGGGCTTCCTGTTCGCCTTCTATCACAATCGCATTGATCCGGCTGTAAGCGTCTTTGTATACTTCGCTCTGGAAGTCAAGTTTTGGTTGATCTACAAGCTGCTGCATTGTACATTCACTCCCGTGAAATGAATTATCTTATACAAGAATCGAGTTTTGCCCGTGAAATAAGGGCAAGGGTAACTATGATTTAATTTTACTTAACAAGTCTCTATGTTATAGATTAGCTTTTGCTGGTGGGATTAGCTCAAGCTAATTCACAAAAGAACCAGGAAGTAACAGAGACAGGGGATTGATCATGGATGACGAATCCAAAATCTTAAACGCCAAGCACTCTCAACATCAACCTTTAGAAGGAGACTTCAGCAATGGGTAGTAGCAGCTAAATTGAAAACTTCCCGGAGCCTAGAAATTCTACTGCTAGCTGCTGTTATAGTATTATTACCTTTAGTTGTCGAGTTGTTGACATCCTTTGTTCCTAATAAGGCACTATCTTGTGTTTTAGGGGAAAATGGCTGATTTTTAGTCCATTATCACGATGCCTGGGAGACAGGTTAACTTTTACTTGCTTTTGCTAATTCTAGCTTAGTGCGCGATCGCTGCACCTGGCGTTAGCTGAGTTTCAAAAGCCTTCTTCACTCCCCATTCCCTAACCAGTCTCCTGAATTTGTAGACGGATAGTGTGTTCAGTGCCACCACTCAGTTGTAACTCCATAACTTCACCGCCAAGGGGTTCCAAGCATTCAAGAAGTTCTCGCAAGCGTGGTGTACTTGCACCCGTATCCACATACAAACGGTCTGATAGATTACCAATTTTCTTCCAACTCATGTACAATTTGGCAATCATTTGCTCTAGTTGAGATGCTTGATTCACTAAGTCTGCTGCTATGCTCAGACAGCCAACTCTTTGAGCTTCTATCAGGGCTGTTTCGATGTCAACTTCTTGAGCGTTTAGTGCTTGGACTTGAGCTGCTGCTTTGAGATATTTTGCCAGATTACGAGCATCTGTGGTGACTTGCTTGATGGTATCTATGTCAGGATTTTGAGATATTTCCTTTTGAATCGCGTTTTGGTGAGATTCTGGTAATTTCTCCATCTCCTTTACCAATGGCGCGATGTAACGCGGAGGAAGAGAATTTTCTGCTGCTTTTACCTTGACTGGTTCGGGTAGCAACTCGGAAGACATTGCTGTCCATTCGTCGTTGATTTGACGTACTTCTCGTCTGGTGATGCGATCGCCTTTTTGGGCTGCTTCACCTACCATCTGTTGGACTTCTGGCGCAGCTTTGGCTGTTTCGATAAACGCCCGTTTGCTAAAATTATTGATGGCTGATGGTTCTAATCTTCCTTCTTCTAAGAGAGTATCAGCGCTGTTCGCTAGTTGAATCAGAGCATATGCTTGACTTTTGCCAATTTCTCGTTCTTTGAGCCATTTGAGAAAACCAGCACCTCGTCCCTCACCGCCTATTTTCTCTCTGTCGCGAACAGCGCGTAAAATTCGTCCTCGCCAAATGTCGGTTTGCAAATCAAAGCGATCGCACACCTGCCAAGCGACATCTAGCTGCTTTTGAAATTCCGGTTCAGGAATTTCCTCATCTTCGGGATCAGGTAGTTCAAATTCAAAATCAGCCGGCTGTTGCAGAAGTGCAGCCAACTCATCAATAGATTCGTTATATTGCACGATTTTATAGTTTATTAATTTATAACTGTATGCGCGGTTTATTATCACATATTCCGCGTAAGCTAGATTGTATGCCTGAGTCATTTGTTCCTAGCTATGTTTATTTTGGCTTGAGTACAATCTTGTCACTAACACGCTCCGACCTTGAATCCAGCCGCTTGCAGCAAACCATCTTACAATCTGGACGTGCGGTAAATGTCCTGAGTGAAGCCCAGTTGCAGGCGTCAATGCATGAAACTCTTGGGCAACAAAACCCAAACTCTGATGTTTGGTTGTTTGCCTATGGTTCTCTGATTTGGAACCCCATCTTCAAATTTGCAGAACAGCGCATCGGCACGATTTACGGTTGGCATCGCCGTTTTTGTTTATGGGTTCCCCAGGGGCGTGGTACTCCAGAAAACCCAGGGTTGGCACTCGGTTTGGATAGAGGCGGTAGTTGTCGCGGTGTCGCCTACCGCATAGCTGCTAGTGATGTACACTCAGAACTAGAGCTACTTTGGCGACGAGAAATGGTAGTTGGTTGTTACATTCCTCGTTGGGTGAGAGTGTTTGACGGTACGCAAAGATTACAGGCGATCGCTTTTGTCATCAATCACCAACATCGAGCTTACAGTGGTAAGATTTCCCTTGAAACTACAGTTAATAGCATTGCCACAGCTTGCGGTGAGCTTGGTTCTTGTGCTGACTACCTCATGCACACAGTCAATTCCTTGATAAGTGTTGGAATTAACGATAAACAATTGCTTCGGTTGCGCGAGTCCGTGATGGCGCGACAAAATTAGGGATATATTTTCAAAGTGTTGCGATCGTTAATAAGCGTTCGCGTTCACTGCGATTGTTTGGAATTTTATTAATATTTTAGTTATTCTTATTGACAAGATGTCTTTGTTCTGTACTGTCTAGGACTTTACGTTCCTCAATTCACGATCATGAACGTTACATGCGTCTAGGTAGGTTCGTAATAACAGCTTTTACGTTATTAATAGTTAAAAGTGAGACACATCTTACATTTTAACAAAGCCGAGAAAAGCAAAAATGGCTCGCACGCCCACACTAACTTTTGATCGTGGCACATTAATTTTGCATCCACCACCACGCGGCAGGGCTTGGATGGATTTTGCTACATGGGATGATAGAGTAGAAAAATTCCGCATTCCGGCTATTCAATACCGTGCTTTGGTGGAAGCAATGCAAGCCCAAGATACTAATTTTATCGATGAAGCTAAGGCGTTTTATCCGATAGAGTTGGTTCCGAGTCTGGAAATGGAACCTTATCCCCACCAAAGTGAGGCGTTAGCTGCTTGGAAACTCGCGGGAAGACAAGGAGTCGTCGTGCTTCCCACCGCAGCGGGAAAGACGTATCTGGCGCAAATGGCGATGCAAGCGACGCCGCGCACGACACTTATTGTCGTGCCAACGCTGGATTTAATGCATCAGTGGTATGCTCATTTGAAGGCGGCGTTTCCTGATGCTGAGGTTGGGTTACTTGGCGGTGGTTCGCGCGATAGAACACCTGTACTTGTTGCCACTTATGATAGTGCGGCTATCCATGCGGAAAGTTTGGGGAATCTGTATGCTTTGTTAATTTTTGATGAATGTCATCATTTGCCAACAGATTTTAGTCGGGTGATTGCGGAATATGCGATCGCACCCTACCGTTTGGGACTATCTGCGACACCCGAACGCACTGATGGTAAACACGCTGACTTGAATTTTTTAATAGGTAGAGAAGTTTATCGCAAAAGGGCTGAAGATTTAGCAGGGAATGCGTTAGCAGAACATGAAGTTGTACAAATTAAGGTGAAATTATCACAAAATGAGCGGGAAAAATACACTCAACTGATTCAAGTTCGCAATGATTTTTTGAAGGAATCAAAGATTTCTTTGGGGAGTCTTCAAGGCTGGCAGAGATTTGTGCAAATGAGTGCGCGATCGCAAGCTGGGCGTAGAGCCATGTTAGCGCATCGGGAAGCGAAAGAAATTGCTTTGGGTACTGATGGGAAGATAAGAGTTCTTGCTGATATATTAACAGAACATTATCCAGAAAGAGTTTTGATTTTTACTGCTGATAATGCGACAGTTTACCACATTTCTCAAAATTTTCTGGTTCCAGCAATTACTCATCAAACTCCTGTCAAGGAACGGCATGAAATATTAACAAAGTTTCGAGAGGGAGAGTTTAAAACTTTGGTTGCTTCTCACGTGTTGAATGAGGGTGTTGATGTTCCTGCGGCTTCTGTTGCGATTATTTTATCTGGTACTGGTTCAACACGGGAGTATATTCAAAGATTGGGAAGAGTTTTAAGAAAAGGTAAGGATAATAAGAAGCAGGCGATTTTGTACGAGGTGGTGGCGGAAGATACGAGTGAGGAAGGGACTTCAGCGAGGAGAAGAGGTGTGGAGAAGAAAAATGAACCGCCAAGACGCCAAGAACGCCAAGAGAAAGAGGAGAAGAAAGGGAATTTACGGGTTATTTATGGGAGTGGGAAGGAAAAGAGTCTTAAAGCTGCTGAACAGTTGGAGATAAATTATAAAGTTCAAAAGAAACCGCCGATAAATACGGATGAAACCTGATAATCTTGCAATAATTATAGGAACATCCCAATGCATACAAAAATACTAAGACTTACCCAAAAACCCTTTTAAACTCTCTTACCTTCGTGCTCTTTGCGTCCTTTGCGGTTTATTATTTTATTCTCCTGTTCCCGTCTCAATACGAGATGACAGTAAAGTTGCACATTTGGAATGTTTCCATAATTACCTGTATTCATCTGCATTTATCTGCGGTTAAAAAGTTCAATGCTACCAACAGAGTTACTAAGTCACAGGCAAAATGGGGAAGAAATTATCCCGAAGAGACTGAAGATTGATGATAATCATTTGGCGATCGCCACTGAGTTAACAAGTTGTTTTCAGGAGGCGGTAGGTGAGACTCAAGGTACACTTGAGCGTCAGTTGTCGGAGTTGGAGGGGGATACTCCAGATTATAGACTCAAGCGGGGTTTAGCTTATATCCTCAAAAGCAGTTTCTCCACTTTTGAGGTGGTGAGTCCTTTGGAACCTCAAATGTTACGAGAAAGGGTTTTTGCTTTGGCGGCGAAGTCTGCTCCGAGTCGCGAGTTGACAGAAACGACTTTAACAAAGATTGCTGATGAATTGAGTCATGAACTTGAGCGTGAAGTTTTGCCAAAACAAGTTGGTGAAGGATTATATGCGGATTTGTCTGAGAATAAGATTTTAACTGCTTTTGATGCGCCAGCACCCCATGATTTATTGCATCGCTACAATTTATCTCAGGTGCAGGGGGTGTTTTATAGAGCAAGTCAGTTGGTGATAAATGCTCATCGCAATGTGCCTGGACAATATAAGCTTTTGTTTCGCTACCTCAAGTTGTTTCAATTAATGTCTTATATTGAGGGAGATGCTGACCACGGTTTTACAATTACAATTGATGGTCCGACGAGTTTGTTTACTCCCAGTACGCGGTATGGTTTGGCTATAGCGAAGCTAATCCCGGCTTTACTTCATGTCACAAAATGGAGTCTTTCCACTATATTACAAATTCGTGATCCATACACAAATACATGGAAAACGGGACGTTTTACTCTCAATTCTGAATGCGGTTTGGTGTCTCATTATTCCACTGGTAAACCATACGATAGTATGTTGGAAGAGTCTTTTGCTGATAAGTGGGAGTCAACAAAAACGGATTGGGTGTTGGAGCGAGAGGTTGACTTAATTCCTATTCCTGGAAGTGTGATGATTCCTGATTTTAGATTAGTCCATCCTGATGGGCGATCGCTGTTATTAGAAATAGTTGGTTATTGGCGACCAGAATATTTACAAAAGAAGTTTTCCCAAGTACGACGTGCAGGACGTGATGATTTGATTTTGGCAATTTCAGAGCGATTGAATCTGGAGAAAGCCGGAGTTCAATTAAATGATGTGCCTGCTAGAATTGTTTGGTTTAAAGATAAATTGTTGCCGAAAGCGGTGTTAGCAGTGATCGAGTAAGTAGGTAGGCGTGAATAAACCTCACTATGTAACAGAATGTAAATTTGTCAAAACCCTTGCGATTGGATTGAGTCGATGGAAGGATGAAAATGTTTCTTCCTCACTCCTATTTTCATAGGGAATATGGGCATTACATCCCTTAATGGTGGGTTTTACCCAATTCAGGAAGGGGACTGGAATTGTTAAGATTAGAGAAATCACAATATATTAAAACAGCCAGCACAACTGAGTTACAAGACCATGCCTATAGAAATCGCTGTTGAAAAGAAAAAGTTACAAAATCCGCCATTAGAACTTCATTACTTGGGCGATCGCGTTCTCCGTCAAGCTACTAAGCGTGTATCGAAAGTCGATGAGGAAATTCGTCAAGTGATACGCGAAATGCTACAAACTATGTACAGCAAGGATGGCATTGGTTTGGCTGCGCCTCAAGTGGGAGTTAACAAACAACTCATTGTCATCGACTGCGAACCAGATAACCCAGCTAACCCACCACTGGTATTAATCAATCCCACTATCACAAAAGCTAGCCGTGAAATTTGTATGGCGCAAGAAGGATGTTTGAGTATTCCAGGGGTTTACATGGATGTAAAGCGTCCGCAAGTTGTAGAAATTTCTTATAAAGATGAACACGGGCGTCCCCGGACTCTAAAAGCTGGAGATTTACTTGGACGATGCATTCAGCACGAGATGGATCACCTCAACGGCGTGGTATTTGTAGATCGTGTAGAAAACTCTTTAGCTTTGACGCAAGAGCTATCTAAGCATGGGTTTTCACATCAGGCTGTAAAACCAATAGATAGGGTGGTTCGCTAGTGAATATAATGACTCCAAAAAGCGGTTTATTTCTCGCTGGTTCTTGTATTACCGCTATAGCCGCAGTCGGTTCAATGTTTGAACTCGGTTCTGGACAACCAGACTTGGGTACTGAGATAACTGCAATTATCCTCGCAATAAGCATTCCACTGACAGGATTATTTTTTGTTGCTGCAGTCAGGGATGCTAGAGCTAATATTAAGTAAGCATCAGGTGTAAAGCAAGGAAAAGGAAAAAGAAAAAAGGAAATATAAATCTTTTGACTTTTAGCCTTTTCCCTTTTACTAAAGGCTGATTATTTTGTTGTTAATTCAGATAAAAATTTCCAACAATTGAAAGAATCATTGCTGTGAGGATAAGCCTCTACGTCTTGAATTGCTCATCCACTGGAATTTGGTAGCCATTGGCAAGGCGATTGGTTGTATTTGCTGTAGCAATAATCCCCATAAGTTCGGCGAACATAACATCGCTCATGCCTTTTGCATATGCCCCTGCTGTGTGCGAGGCGATGCAGTACTCACAACCATTTGTCACACTCACCGCAATATAAATCAGTTCGCGCATCAACGGATCGAGTTCGCCTGGACTAGTCATCACTTCTTTGAGTGTCTCCCACGTTCGGCGTAGAGTGGGGGGATGGTTGGCGATCGCTTTCCAAAAATTGTTAATGTAATCAGTCTTACGAGTGGCGCGGATGTCGTCATATACGACACGCACTTCGTCACTCGCTTGTTCGTATTCAATTAGTTTGGTCATCTGAATGGAGAACTGTAAAGGACAAAGAAAGACTTTCAGCTTTTGAGATCATAGTGGTATTTATACAATGAAAATTTTCAGAATATGCCTACGGCGAACCCAGTGACTGATAACACCAGCTAGGACGGCGCAAAAGATTAAAGGTATCAATGTAACGAATTCGGCTGTCTGGTGCTACTGTAGCAACAGCATCAGTTAATAAGCCAATGGGGTTATTGAGGTTCCACAACGGATGAACAATAATAACTGTTATATCACCCACTGTAAAACCAGGCAAACTTCCGAAATATTGCGGAGAACAACTACTAAAAGATGCACAAAAAGCATCTCGAAGTTCAGTTGCTGTTTGTCGCCAGTTTTCTAAGTCTGGGGCAGAAAAATCGCCGTGCAAACCGCAACTAAAATTATTATCAGCTAATGCCTTGAGTAAAGAGAGACCACTACGCCAATCGAGCAAGCCGTGATAGTTTATATTGCGGTAGTGTCGTAAGCACTCATAACAGGAAGAATCACATTTCTTGCGATGCTGCTGTGACATCATGGCATCAACAAAAGTATTTTGTGCTTTGATAATTTTTTCTATGAGGATGTTTTGCCAATGTTGGGCAAGCCATAATGTAAAACCAGAACCATTGGGTAGGCGATCGCTAATTACAATTTCTCCTACTTTTTCACCAGTTTCTTCTAGTTCAAGCTGCCGTAAACCACTCACATCTAATTCATCTGGATCAATATCTAATTCCTGTGCTGCGACAGCACGGATAATAAAAGCCGCAGAATAGAAAGCAGCTTTAATAGCTGAACCAGGTGCAATGGGATCGAGACATAATCCAGTGGGTACAGATGCGGGTTTGATGCGGAGAACGCCAGTTGTTTTCGGTGCAACAATAGCCAGTGCTTCAGATTCACCCGGTTCTTTAAAAATTATCCCATTGGATGGATTCTGAAATCGTTCATCAATCCATTGAAATTCTAAAATTTTTTCACCACGTCCAAAAGAAGCTTTACCTACTGCTCCTTTAAACAAATTCCCGCGATTATCATTAACACGGAATACTCTGCCAGTTTGAGAAAAAGCGGTCTGAGTATTTGTATTATCTATGAAGTTAAAATTTTGAGGTTGCGACTCAGCAACACTACCCGCACCTGAGATTAATACATCATGTTCTTCCTTTGCATCTGTACCATAGTTGAGGCTAGTACGAAAAGCCAAAGGTACTGCCCATTTAAAAACTTTAAAACCTTGTTCTGGTATTGCTCCACATTTGGGACAGACCGTATTTTCAAATTCATTATCAGAAGTTTCTGTATGTTGGCAGCGCTGACATCTCAACATCCACTTTCGGGAAGAAAGCGGGTCATTCTCAGCAGGAACAAAGCCATTTTTACTGTCTGGAAGTAACGGTGCAGTAAAACCAATAGAGGTGTAAATTCGTTTATCTTTAGTCTTTTCTGCACCTGGGGCAAATTCCGCAATAGCTAAATCTAAATCACGGTCGATAGTAGCAATCTTCTTGTTTTTTGATGGATTGTGATGATACAAATCCCGAACTCTGGATGGCATACCGAACATGGGCAAAACACCACCTTCTGCAAGTAGTTCTGCTAATCCCTTTCCTGTCAATTCTTTATTATTTGCACACTCGTTTATCTTGTTAAACAAGTCCTGACGCGCATAATTTTCAAAAAAGATGGGAGCGATATTTTTTACACCAATAAGCAAATCATTTACTACCTCGGTAACTTCAGGTGAACTCTGTAACCATTGACAAACTTTCTGACGACGAGATTCTTTTTCTAGCCAGTCTTTTACTGTACCAAATTCCCCGTGACTATCTGGCGGCGTGGGACCATCCCACCACTTAACATCAGCACATAGAAACGCACGTCGCAGACATTCTTTTGCTAATAGACGCCGTGCAATTTCAATTTGTGACATCGATAGAAAGGGAACTGGTGGCGGGTCACCTGTAATTTTTTCGGGATGTTGATAATAAAATTCATCGTGACTGTTACCACGACAAATAGTTAATACAATGGCGAAAGGTTGACCCCGACGACCTGCACGACCTGCTCTTTGTTGGTAATTAAAACGCATGGGTGGCATATTTGCCATCACTACAGCCATTAAACTACCAATATCAATTCCCACTTCCATTGTGGTAGTAACACTTAGGATGTCGATAGTATCAACCACTGGGATAAAATCTCTATCTTGTTCGCCGATGTTGACAACAATATTGCGAAAATGGCGCTGTCTTTCTGCTTGATCGTCGGTTTGTCCTGTCAATTCTTCACAATGCAAACGCATGGGTTGACGCTTATTAACTGCTTCTGTCGCGTAATAATTACGAGCGTATAAATCTGAGCATTTTTTATTAGGTGATATGGGTAATTCTGCAAGACAATTTGTACAGATACCGGCTGCACGATGTAGGTGAGGGCGTCCACATGATGTGCATTGCCAAACTGGATCACCGGGAACTGCAACTCGTACCCATAAATGCAGCGGGTTAATTTTTAAATGTTCATGTTTACCATGTTGGCAAATAGCTGACCACAATGCATCAAATAATAGCTTCTCAGAAAGCTTATGCTGTGTCACGCATTTAGTGACATATTTTTTCAATCTGGCTTTTGCATCTTGCCAACTGTTCCAATCCTCAGCAGGATACTTAGGATACCGATACAAATCACCAATGACACGCAAGCATCCGTTGCATATTTCGATAAAAACTTCTGGTGAAAGTTTGCATTGTGTAGCTAATTTATTGATTTCTTCTTGTGGAAAATTAAGACAAACATAGCCTAGAGCGGATGCTTCAATGCTATAAAATAAGCGACTAAAGAAAGTATCGCATACTTCAGACTCTGTTTTTGATATAAGAGTATATCGCTTGTCAATTGCTTCCCTAGAAGAACCAGCTTTCCATTTTGGTGATTGAGATACAAAATCAAAAAATCCTGTCCAATGATGTAATTTCTTGTCGTAAGAAAACTCTTGGTCATTGATATCGTTACCAGCAGGATTTATGCCTAAACTAGCTAATCTCTGAATAAGTACTCCTGGAGTATCTTTTTCGCCTTCAAATAACACCTTAAGTGAAACGATGCGCGTTTTAGCTGTTTCTTTAATTTCATTGATGAGATTTTGAGCCTTATTTCGGCGATTGATATACAGTTCTAAATCATCATCATCAAGACCTTCTGGCAAAGGTTTATTAGCATTTTTTATAGTTTTTTTAAACTTTTCGACAGCATCAGGGTTATTTTGAGCAAATTCTCTTGCTTCTAAACGAACAGGTTGACCATATTTTTGAATATCTTCTAATAGGTAAACTTTACCAACAGCTAATTGATTAAGTTCATCAAATATTGCCTCACGAACAAGGTCAGAGTAATGAGTACGTTCAATCCCATTTGATATTGAAGCGGCATTTTCACGACTATCAGAAAATACGACTAATTTACGAGAGTCTGATTTTTCTGGTAACTGATAAAAGATTTCTTTAGATAGCAGTTGACTCAACCTAGAAAATGCAGTACGGAAGCCTCTAATTGAAGATTTCCAAGACCTTCGCCTAGTGTAATCTGCACCACAACATGGGCAAAGAGAGGGTTGTGCTGCCATAAATGCTTGCGTTTCTGGTGATGTATCTCGCAAGTTGAAAATATAGCCTTTTATCCACTGATTATCTGCTGTATCTGAATCAGGTTCTTCTAAAGTAACGCGACTACTACGAGTGTCTAACCAGGCTTTATCCCACCAAGCTTTTTCTTTAATTTTATCGCCTCTTGATGGTTGGTTCCAGCCTTTTATATTTAATTCTTTGTCATAAAGATTTGTAGAGGGATAAAATATAGCATATTCACGATATGTTCGCCGTTCTAAAAAATTACCAATTTGGCGGTCAGGAATGCTTTCAATATTTGGTTCTGTAGGCAAAAGTTCCCAACCATTACCGTCCTTTAGTTCCAGACGGTTTCCACCATAAAAGACAGTACCGCACTGTTCGCAGTAAAGCATTTCTAGCACTCGAAATCCATCATGAACTATTGGTGGATTTTTTACAAAGAGTCTACCTACCGGTCGGTTTTTACTACTTTCATTCTCATGACAATCATAATTTGGCTGAGTGCAAGCCCAAAGCCCATCAATATTTCTGAAAAACCAGTGCAACCTAAACCGAAATGATTCTAAAGATTTATCTTCAGATAAACCACGAGCAATTAGCAATCCCTTTACTGCTAAATTAAGATTTTCTTCATCTAAATTCTCACCAAAAATCCCTTTAGCAAATTGCCTGAGAGATACTGCACGAATTGTATTGTCGAGCTTACAAGAGTTAAGCATTATAGCGCCTACAGTATCGCTTTGTGATGACAAGACTTGTAAACATTTCTTGAGAAAAGTGGCTTCCTCTGGTGCGTTTGCTAAGGCGATAAATGGTTCACTCTCTAAAAATTTTTGTCCGACAATTGCTGGAATTGCCTCAGGATGACCAGGGATAATTTGTTCGGAATGCCATTCTGTACCGAAGAATTCAGATAAGAATTTTAAACTTTGTGGGTCATTTGGTTCAAGAGACGCACTAGAGGCAAGAATTTTTAATTTAGGATGACCAGGATAAAGTTCCAAACGTTGCAGCAGCAGGCGAATCAGGTAAGCAACTTCTGTCCCAGCAGTGCCACGATAAAGGTGTAATTCATCAAGAATTAAGTGAAAAACACTGCCTTCTTTCTTTAACCATTCCCGTGTTTTATCAAAAATATTTTTATCAATATCTCGCATCAGCATAATGCTGAGCATGGAATAATTAGTAATTAAAATATCAGGTGGATCATCTTGCATATCCCAACGACAGCGCATTTCCGCCCCATCTAAACGCGGGAAAAAGAATGTTACATCCTTGTCACCAGTTTTCTTAAAATGTTCCTCAGCAGCTTGGACTGATTTTTGCATCTGCTGCATTTCTTCAAGAAGTTCTTCTATCTTGTCCCCGTTAGGTTTACCATTTTGTTTGTACTCATGCCCTGGTACAGGTGTGACGCCGTTGTATCTGCCAAAATAAATTCTGTTGTCTTTTCTATTATTTTTAAACCAATCTCGCGCCTTGTCAGAATCTAAAGCGCGGCGTAACCTGGTAAGTTGGTCTTCAACAAGGGCATTCATCGGGTATAAAATTAGTGCCCTTACCGCAGCATCTCGTTTTTCATGATTCCTTTGAGGTAGGCGATAAGATTGCTTAAAACTGCGGTTTTTCTTTACTAGAGGGTTGCATTTATTTTGCCAATCTTTGTTTTCCCACCAGTCATCGATATGCGGTGGCGCTGCTGACGGTGCTTGCCAGTTTTTTGATTCTTTGGCTAGATAAGCAAACAAGGGTAAGAGGAAAGATTCTGTTTTACCTGAACCTGTACCAGCAGTAACAACTGCATTTTGACCCGATAATCCTTGACGGAGCATTTCCAGTTGGTGAGTGTATAATTCAAAATCACCAACCAGTCCACAGGAAGCTAATTCTTTAAAATCTAGCAGTGCAGACTTATCTAAACCTGGAACATCTGAAAGTTGTAAATTATTGATTGTTTTCCCAGATTTTTGATAACGAGGTAAAGGTTCGATCCAAGGTTCTTGATAAAATACTCCTGGTTCACGCAAACGTCGTTCCCGTTCCTTCTCAATTTCAGGAAATTGTGTACCGAAAGCAGTTTTAACATAAAGGATTAAGTTGTCGCGTAGCTTTTCAAAAGCGCCGATAGGGTCTTTCATTTATCCTCACAATTTGACGTCTAAAGATTGTATTAATAGAGTTTGACCTAATTTAGCCGCAGTCATTTCTGCTATTTGAGGGGGAACGTCTCGAAATAAGTTGAAACCTTTGACATTAAAACCGTTGACCACTTCTTTCGGTTTTGGGATAGAAGAATTAGAAGTGAGTTTTTGTAATGGGAATTTTTCTACTATTGGTACGTATCCTGAGCATAAAGTTAAAGCTCTTTCTAGCACTTTTGGTAGTTTAGCGCCAACCGGAACTGCCATCATAAATCGACGTTTGTCGTAAATGATAACTTTAATCTTAGCAGCATTAATAACAGCATATCGCCCCCAGTCACGTTCAACTTGGGTACATCTTTCTTCTTGCCAAAGATAATATGTTTGGGTTTTGCGAGAGGGATGTTGATATTTGCTGAGACGGATATTCGGCACTCTCATTCCCGACGCACCTCCCATTGATGAGGGAGAAGGGAGAAAGCGTAATATATTAGGATCAAATGTTTGACGTTTCCAGTTTAATTCTGACTCATTAGACCACTGGCAATTAGTTAAATAATCTTCAAGGGAGGCGGAAAAATTTAAAAGCGACCAAGCTGATGGTGTTTCTATAAAATTCATTGCTAATTGAGAAGCAATTTCCTGTAATTCTGATACATCCTCAGCTTGTACAGCTATTCGCTTAGGTACTAATACTAATTCAGCCTTTTGTTCTGTCACTTCAATCTTTATGTTTCGTCCAACAGATTGACAAGTATTTCTTAATTTATCTATAGTGTTTGGTGTTCTAAATCCTGCTAAAATAGCTTGAGGAAAACCAGCGCTAGGTAATCTTATTAATACAGGGGGAGTGACATAAACTTTTTTGTTATTGTCAGTGAAATCAAATTCACAGTGACCCAATGAATCCAGAGCGCGAACAGTTGATAATCTTTTATCTTTAATGTCATCCTCCTCCTCACTACAAGCAGTTCTATTAAGACTGTAAAGATAATAAAATGCCTGTTTAAGAGATAACCAAGGCATTTCCTTTTTAGCAGAAATGACATAGAGTAGTTCGTCGCTATCCCTGGACACGCTTTGCCTCCTTTTGGAATTTTTCCCATAATTTCTTCAGACGAATATCGTCGATAGGAGGCAGAGTTCGTTTGTGATTATCCAACAAGATTTTTTTCCAAGAAAACAATTTTTTCTTATCCTTACAAATTAATACCTTAAGTTCTGATTCTTGTAAGCTTGTACCACAAAATATCGCTCTATCAAAAAAACTTCCTTTGGCAATAGCCCAAACAGGATACCAATCAATAGGTAGTGATTCTTCTGGATAAATTGCAACTTGCCCCGGTTCTTTACCCACAAAAATAATGCGTTGGTTTCCTTGGATTGGCAAGAGAGTATTGAAGTTAAAAGCAGGACAATCAATTCCCTTTACCAATGCTCCAATCACTCCTGGAGAGTTTTCATGTCGATTTGTTGTCACCAAACTAAAACTGTCAAGATATGGCGTTTTTCTGCTGATTCGGGAAGGAAAATCTTCTACTAAAAATAGAGATAAACGCTTAATAATATCTTTACCCTTGCAGGCTTCAATTTCAAGCTTGGTGTCGGCTGGAATCTCTGGAGAGAGTTCATAAATACCTTCTCCAGATTTGTCTTGTAACAGCTTGCCATTGCAATATACTTTTACGGATTCATCACCACCTTGTAAAACTAATTTTGGTGGTGCGAATTTAAAGAAATAATTTCCTCTGTCAAGGCGTACACCACCTTCTAAATCAAGTCTGATGCTAGTCGAAAAGGACAAGATAGGATATTCGCTTTTTACTATTTCATCACTATGGGCAGCAGCCACTTTAAAAAAGTACCATCCGGTAGGTAAACCTTTGACAGTATGCAGTTTCTCAAAGCCTTCACAACTGGATGCACCCCATTTTTCTAACAAACTGCAACACTCTTGCTGCACTGCTAAATAAAAAGGCAAACCTTTAGGAATTTGCACTACTTCTACAAGTCCAGGTAACCCCAAACTTCTGCCTTCAACAAACACTCGGATTGGCGAAGCTGGCAATTTAAAACACCATTGTTTGTTAGTGGATTCCATCCGCAAACCCTGACGCCAATCCAATTGGGAGGCGTCGATATTTTTACCATTTAATTCTTTGCGGATAGGTGAAGACCAACCATTACCCTGTTCAGTGCAAGAGTAAGAATCGTGATTAGAATTCAAAATCAGACCATCTTCAGGAAATTCATGCTTTGTCGTACAACGTAAGGTGAAGCTGGCACGTTTGGCAATCAAGTCGAGTTTGCAACATAGTCTTAAGACACCGTAAACCTGAGTTCTTCCTTCAGACGGTATTTCGGTAGTTCCATCCCAGGTGCGTAACTCATTAACAATCCTTTCGATCAGTGCGTGACGTAGTTCATCGCCTTCGCTGGTTTCTTCCAGTAATCGCAGCGTTCGTCTTCGCAGATAGTTACGTCCGTGTTTGACTAACAAAGAAGCTGTATGTCTTTCAGAGGGAAGGGAAATAGGTTCTAAGCCTGCTTCTGCAAAAATAACGGGTAGTGCCTTCAGTTCCCTCTGCGTCAAAAGAGTTTGGGCGATGGGTATACCGACGTGAACCAACCTGCCAGTAATATTTGCGTTGAAAATGCCCAGTTCACCTGATTTATCGACATTTGCCCATTTCTCTAAATCTTTCCAGAGTGTTTGCATCTGGTCAAAGTGGGGATATGGTCGGGATGTCGGTTCTTCACCCAGTAATTCCCGCAAGCGCGGATAGTAGGCTTTAGAAGAAAAATCACCTTCAGTACCTGCTGCCAAAACAAATAAAGCTAAGTAGCCTATATATGGAGGATAACCTTGTCGATGGTATCGCCATTCCGGGTTTTGCATACTCCCCCAGGCTTTTTTACAGATACCATTTATATTTACTGCATTTTTTACTGTTTGGATAAAGTCTTGGTAGGCAACCCCTTTAGATGCGCCTAAGGAATTAATAAAATCCTCTGTGACGTAAAGATTAACAGTACGCCCCGCCATTTCTGGGTTGAAGAAATGCTGTGCGATTTTATCGTTCCACTCTGAGTAATTTATAGTAGTTTTTACAGATAGATTGACGGCTTTCATGTACTTATTATAATCTGTATATTTATTGATATTGCATAAAGTCTACTTTTCATAAGACGTGAAAAACAGAGTTTAGTTCATAGAAGATTTATGCGCGGATGATTGACGCGAATTTTGAACCTAGTGGTTCGCCACACACGCTATGACGAGGTAATCAAGGAATGGGGGAGTATGACGGGGTAATGAGGAGATGGCACAGATGCAGTGATGGGAGAGTTTCTCTCTACCTCCCCACTTCTGGATTAATCAAAACGTCACGGTATAATTTCTGAGATACGAGTGGGACGGCAGTGGTGTATCCCAAATTATGAGTATAAATGCTTACTAAATCGGGGACTTCAGGGTGATTTAGGTGAGCAACGTTAAACCTATATCTACTAATCTGTTTGCGGAAGGTTTTGGTTTAGATCTGGGGATCGAGCAGCCAGGTTTCCAAACGGTAAGCGTGGTAGAAATAGATTCTGGCGGGACAAATAAGCTGTTGCGCATTAAAAATGCACAACAGCAAGGCAGAAGGCAGAAGGAAAGAGGGTTTCAATGATTGATTAGACTAAAAGAATATGCAAATTCAAAGCGCGACAGCTTACCATTGCAACTTTAGTTTGGAGACAAAATTCTTCAAAAGCAATTTCCCGCCTACAGCAATCACATTTAGTTTATGAACATGAAATTTCGCCTCATTTTCCATTTGTGTCTATGGAAAATGAAGCTGCACCGCAGTTTTTCAGTACGAGCGATGAAACGCTATTGGCTATCGGGGAGTGTTTGCGCTGAGTGGGGCGATGCTCCGAAGCCGCCCCAAGGGCGATAAGCCGGAGGCTTGACGCTGCGCGTATCGCGCTCATCAGCGTTTTGATGATTGCCAAATTTTTTCATGCAGAAAAGACTGTTTCTTGAGGATGGCAAAATTTGGATACAGCATGATGAGATAAAAACAAAAGTCTCTGTAGTGATCCGGCTTACAAGGAATAACTCGTTCCATTAGCAATAATCCCAATCAGATTCAAATTACTCAAGATTTCTGCAGATTGAATGAGTTTGTTGCAGCTTACCTGCCCCATCCGCCCTACCATGACAATCTGATTGCAAAGAGATGCCAGGATTGTGGCATCAACTGTGCCGAGAATAGGAGAAGTATCTATAAGCACGAGGTCATAAGTTTGCTCGAAAAATTCCAACAATTCTTTCATCCGTGCAGAACTTAATAGCTTAACTGTATCTTCTAGTGTCGGTCCAGCAGTCAAAACATCAATGGAGGGATGAATAGGCTGGATGTATTCCAAAACTTCGGAATTTCTTTCCTCAACTAACAACAAGGATAGACCCCAATCATTGGTTAATCCCAAAATTTTGTGCAGATTTGGCTGTCGCAGGTTGGCATCAATTAATAAAACCCGTTGATGCATACGGGCAGCACTGACTGCAAGTCCCAGCGCCAAAGTTGACTTCCCTTCTCCAGACATTGCTGAAGTAACCATCACAGATTTGTGGCGAATACAAGACTTTGATATGTGAATGTTTTGGTACGCCATATCCAGCGTTTCGTGGGAGGGTAACAAGCCGTAGACGTTGAAGTGCTTTTCGTCAGATATGGCTTGTGATGAGAAATGAGTTATGACTCGTCGCAAGGATCGGCGAAACGACCTCTTTTTTGTACTCAGCTGTGATAATTGTGGGACTGTCCCTAATAAACGAAGGTTTGTCAGCCTCTGTAACTCTTGTGGAGAAGAGATAACATCCTTGGATTCTGATATTAGGGCTGTGCCAATACCTAAAATCGGTGCTAGGAGCACTCCTGCAAGTAATATAGATAGCTTGTTGCTATCTAGATAGTTTTCTACTTGAGGTTGTTCCAAGACTTGGAAATGAGATCCTCCTTGAGCCATCATCAATCCTAGAGATTGTTGTGCTGCCATGAGTTGCTCAAGTGTTTTGCGATTCGTTTCTACTTCTGGTAGCAGACGGTTGTACTGTGCTATTAAACTTGGGTATTTGCTTAGTTCAGCACGAATTTGCTCTTGTGAGTCAGCAAGACTCTTTTCATTGGCACGCAGCCCTAAGATTGCTGTCTGTACCTGAGTCAAGTCTTGCATCAGCTTCAAGTTAGCTTCTCCTACTTGCCTTGTAGTCTGTTGTAATTCTTGCGTACCAGACGATATTTCTGTATCCAACGGCTTTTTTTGAAATAAAGTATCTGATATCGCTTGCATATCTTTGTCTCCCAGCGTTCGTCGAATCTCTTCTTGCAAAAGCGCGGCTTGAGTTCGTCGCTGCTGTATCAGTTTTTGGACTTCTGGATAATTATCTGTATAACGTAACCGTTCTTGAGCTAAAGCTAAATCAGTTTTTTGAATCTCATTAAGTAGTGTTTGATAACGGGTTGACTGACTCAGACGAAAGGAGACAATAGCATTTTTAGGTAAGGACGACAATTGTTCTTTTAAGTTGTCGTAACGAGCTTGTAAGTCTTTAAGGTGTGCACGGGTAGTTCTTAACTGTTTTGTGATGTCAGCAAGAGATTCAAGAAGAATTTTGCCTTGTACCTGCGGATCGAGTAAATGATTTTTTTCGCGAAATTGTTCCAATTTTTTATCCGCTTGAATCATTTTATTTTTGACTTCGGACAATCTTTTTTTGATAAAAGTAAGCCCTTTGGAAAGACTTTGTTTTCGTTGTTCTATGTTTTCTTCCTGATATACCTTTTGTAAAGACTTGAGAACCTTTTCTGATCTAACGGGATCGTTGTCTTTGAAGGAAACTTCAAAGACTTGACTCATCACTTTGTTGTCCCCTGTCTGTGGCTGTAATGGCGTAACCACTAAAGGTGCTTGTTGACCTTTATTACCTTTTATATGTTCAACTGTCAAATCTGGATACTCAAAACGAAGCAAATTAACTGCTTTTTGAATCAAGTTGGAACTCAGCATAAGCTTTTGCTGAGTCATGTCGTTAATAATGTCAAGATTAGTATTAGTAAAATTGCTTTCTGCTCCCTGTTGGGTATGACTTGAGCGTACCCCTTCATTTAGCTTAGAATTTACTAGTATTTGTATAGTACTTTGATATGTCGGTTTTGCACTTAAAGCCAGAACGCTTGCAACCGACATGACTACGCCAGAAACACCTAAGATTTGCAAGCGTCGGCGAAACAGAATTGTAGAGAGTTTTCTGCCTTGAACTTTGCTTTGTGGGGAAGTAATAATTATTTTTCTGTGCTCCAGACTCATGTCAGCTACAATCAAAGTCCTCTGAATTATACCGAATTACTTTTTCTACAAAATTGTGAGAAAAAATTGACAGTTTATACAAGTACACTCAAAAAAAAGAATTCGGAATATCTCTTACCCAGACGCTGCGCAAACGGATTTTGAAATTAAGGTACAAGATGTCACCTCTGCTGAAATATTTTCAATTTCATTTCAAGCTAAGTGAAGAATATTGAAATAGTCAACTGTCTCTGTCTATCTTTACCATCTCGTTACGATTCCAAGTTTTTTCTATTGTGATTTTTGAAGAAGCGGTTTATACAATCAATTGCTTTTTTTTGATTGGGTGAAAAATCGCACTATGTTTATATAAAAAAACTGAATATTTTTTCCAAAGCAGAAAGCTGATAGTATTAAAAAAGACTTTAATAGAGACTGAAAATCTGCATATTTATATTGTACTAAGAATTCTAAATGTTTATAATTACAAGCTAAATAAAGAAATTTTTGGAATATTTCAGATTTGAGAATAAAATCAGTAGTTCAATAATAACAAGTAAAAATTTGGCTGTGTTTTTGTTAGTACTAGTTTGGTAAATAGAACAATTGTGTACAGTATGTTGATTAGTCAGCAGCTAAAAATATTGATATTTACTTTTTTCTGTTTATAGACATGTATTTTCATCTACTTTTACAGAAATCAAACACCGAAAAATTTTTGACTTCTTCGATCAGAAAATTTAAATTTATTATGAAGATGGGCGCAAATGAGTAGAAAATGAATAAATTTCTTGATATCAAGCCTATTAAAGGCTCTAGATGTAGAGACAAAAAGCTATATTTAACAGTTAACAGTGAACAGTTAACTGATTTAAGCCATAGCCTCCGCCTTTTTTAATTCTTTATCCCGCCGTCTAGGTACTTCATAAGTCATAAAATCATATGCCATGTCAGTTTTAGGAAAAATAGCACGAGCTTCCTCTAGTAAATCTTTTAACTCTATTTCATTTCCAGGAGCATACCGGGGACTAAAATGTGTCATTATGAGTCGATTTACCCCAGCAGCTAAAGCGGTTTGCGCTGCCATTGTGGTTGTGGAATGTAACCGTTGAAAAGCCATCTCTGCATCTTGATGGGCGAATGTCGCCTCGTGAATTAACACATCTGCATCCTGTGCCAATTCGACTGCACCGTCACAATAAAGTGTATCTGTACAATAGGCAATTTTGCGTCCAATTTCTGTCGGTCCACACAGTTGCTTACCATCAATCACTCGCCCATCAGCAAGAGTCACGACTTCACCACGTTTGAGTTGACCGTAAATGCGACCGGGAGGAATTTCCAACGCTTTGGCTTTTTCTACATCAAAACGTCCTGGTCGGTCTTTCTCTAAAACACGGTAGCCAAAACTGGTAACGCGATGATGCAAAAAACCACAGATTACAATGAATTCATCATCTTCGTAAATCACCCCTGGACGTACGGCGTGAACTTTGACTGGATAAGAAAAGTGGGTGTGGGAGTAGCGTGAGGCGGCTTGTAGGTACTCATTTAATCCCGGTGGACCATAAATATCAACGCGTTGTACATTTCCTGCTAAACCACAACTGGCGAGAAGACCCATTAAGCCAAAAATATGATCGCCGTGCATATGGGTGATAAAAATTCGGGAGAGTTGGCTGACTCTGAGGTCACTCCGCAAAATTTGATGCTGAGTTCCTTCACCACAGTCAAATAACCACATCTGAGCACGTTGTGGTAACCTCAGCGCGACACTGGAAACATTGCGCGATCGCGTAGGTACACCGGAACTCGTCCCTAGAAATGTTATCTCCACGGCCTTATTTTGCCTTCCTCTTACTGCATTTGCCACTCTCTTCTCTATAGTGGCATGGAAAATGCAAAATTCTTGTGGCAAAACGCTTTCCTAAAAAAAAGTGCCTTAGCGTGTTTTCAGGTGAAATACTGCTGTTTATATGTGCTTTATAATACGCTTTTGTATATTCTAAAGTAAGATACAGCAGACTTCCCAGATTTGTCGAAAATCTATATCTGAAGAAAGCACTCATATGCCAAGCCAACACAGGACATCTATTCTCCGTCGTTCATTAAAACTAATATTTCTGTTCAGTCTTGTATTTATTTTATGGCTGAGTCACGTTCCGTTATCACCTTTGCTGTGGGGATTTGGGGAAGTCGTCTCTGTAGAAACTCGTGATGTTAGGAAACTGGTGCAGCAGATAGAACAGAGGGAACAAGCGTTAGCCTACCATCGCCAAACCAAAGATTGGCTACAGGTTGGACAAATGCTCATCCAGCAGGCTCAAGCTTATATGAATTTGGGGAAACCTAAAAGAGCGATCGCTCTTTTAGATAGTGTGTTGCAAATTGCTCGTACACATAACAATAGTGTCTTAGAAGCATTGGCTTTGAGCAGCCGAGGAGAAGCTTATCAACAAAAAGGTGATTACAAACACGCGATTACAGATTTACAAGCTAGCTTAAATTTTTCTGATGTAAAAAAGAATTTAATGGCTCGTGCGTCTGTTTTCCAAAATTTAGGAACAGCCTATATAAGGCTTGCTCAAGTCAATTATCTTCGTGCGGAATCGGCTGTAGAACTTGGTGATGATGATGTTGCTTATATTTTAAAAAAACAAGGTTTAGATTCTGATTTTCTTGCGTTGGAATACCTTGAAAAGAGTCTTGTTATTGCCCATAAACAGAATGATAACTTAGCACAAATCCGTTTACTTATCAATTCAGTTACACCTGCACATCACACGAAACAATCAGACTTAGCTAAAACAAACTTGCAAGAAGCTTTAGTGCTGCTCAAACAACTACCTGATTCACCCGAAAAAGTTTATGCATCCATCGAATTAGCTAAAATTGTACAACTTCCGTCTGATAATTTCACTCTCTCTTTAGTGAAATGTCAACAACCAATTGTAGAAATAAAATATATTCCATCTCTACATCTCCTTCAGCAAGCCGTTTCAATTGCTCAAGGTTTGGCAGATGATCGCGCTTTATCTTTTGCTTTGACTTATCTTGCTCATTTTTATGAATGTCAACACGATTACACGCAAGCGCTCAAATTAACTCGTGAAGCACAGTTTCTTGCTGAAAACAATGTAAATGCTAGAGAGAACTTATATTTGTGTCAGTGGCAATTTGCTCGCATTTTCAAAGCACAAAATAAACTTATGATGGCACTGACAGCTTATGAAGCAGCTATTAATACTTTCAAAAATCTACGCCATCCTCATGTTATTTTTGATTCCTATTTACAAGATTTTAGCCATGAAAATACTAATGAAAAAATCTTACGCGAGTTGATTGAAGTCAAGTTAAGTTTAACAGGTATTAACTTATCTAAAAATAATAGTCATGATTTGACTGAAATACTGAATAAAATTGAAAATTTAAAACTGGCAGAAGTACAAAATTATTTAGGAGAAGATTCAGACTTAATTTTAGTTAATAAAAAAGTAATTGACTCAGTAGAAACAGATAATACAACTGCTTTTTTTCACTCCATTATATTAGAAGATAGACTCGCTATTATCATAAGTCTTCCTGATAATAAGAAGTATTTGAGGTGGATATTCGTTGATAGAAAAAGCCTAAGACAAGAAATCAACGAATTTCGTAGAGGTCTAGAAAAACGTAGTAATATAATTTACAACCCTCAACAAGCACAGAAACTGTACGACTGGATTATTCGTCCTTTTGTTAAAGACTTAGATTCCTTGCACATTAAAACTCTCATTTTTATTAATGATGGAATTCTTGGTAGTGTACCAATGACGGCGCTGCATGATGGAAAGGAATTCTTGGTTCAGAGGTATGCGATCAGCAATGCTTGCTTCCTGAGTCCGAAGGACACGCTACGCGAACGGAGCATCGCTACAACCTCAGCGACTACCCTTATCAATGCCAAAAAAGTCAACCGTAAAAATCTACGGATGCTTGCTATGGGGTTAACTAAAGATGCAATAGTTGATGGTAGAAAGTACGAGGCTCTCAGTAACGTCAAGCAAGAAATCAATCAAGTTACAGCACAAATTCCTGGTAGCAAGCAATTATTGGATGACAACTTCACATACACGAATCTGCAAACTGAACTTCGGCAAACTTTTTACCCTATTATTCACATTGCCACTCACGGTGAGTTTAGCGCAGTTTCCGAAGATACCTTCTTGATCACAGGAAATAATGGCAAACTTACCATGACTGATTTATATACTCTGATTCGCAATACTCTTCGTGGTTCTCAAGCAGTAGAATTACTAACACTGACGGCTTGCGACACTGCTATTGGAGATGACCGTATTCCTTTGGGTTTAGCAGGTAGCACAGTTAACGCTGGTGTCAAAAGCGCTTTCGCTTCTCTTTGGTCAATTAATGATGCTGCAACTGTAACGTTTGTGACAAAATTTTATGCTGAATGGTACGAGAATGGACTCAGTAAGGCAGAGGCTCTACAAAGGGTGCAAAAAGAACTGATTACCAATGGTAAAAAATATGCTCATCCATACTACTGGGCTCCTTTTATTCTTGTAGGTAATTGGTTTTAGTCATCACCAAAAAACTCTTGAATGTTGACCTTTTTTCAATTGCTCAATGCAAGATTATAGAGATCCAAATTCTGGAGAGACTTCTCTAATTGAGCGAGATCTTGTATCAAAGTTATCCCCACTATTTTTAATTGTCGATCTACAGTGAAGGCTAGAGCTTCGCCTAAGGCATCATACCACATACCAGCTTCAGCATATGAATTCGCTCTTTCGGAAGGTTCGCGTTCGCGAGAAAGCAGAATTTTTAAAGTTGACGGCATTTGTACAACCTCTATTTCTGCCCGAACAAGAAAATTACGAGATGGACGGTTAGGGTTGCACAAGGTTTCCACTTGCCAGAGATATTTTTTACCTGAAGTTAATCCTTGCTTGTACTGTGGCAAAGATAGCTTCATTATCCCTGGAGAGCTTTGCAACTGGTACTTATATGTCAGGGTGGTTGGTTGATCATTTGTATCAAACTCGTAAAGAGTAAATTCTATGGGTATTTTTTGGTCGTAAGGTACAAACCATGCAAAAGTTGGGTGAGTTGAAGTCGTTTGTCCAACGTGAGTCATTGGAGCAAGTAGGGTGGGTGAACTAACACCAGTTGTTTGGCAACTCCCTCTAACCCCTGATGAGTCTGTATAAGTACTGGGAGGTTTTTGAGTACGGGGTGGTTGGTATTTAGCATATGCAGCCTGAGTTGAACTCAGCGTGAAACTCAAAATACAACTCGCTAATAAGCTGAGATTAAGTACTCTGTACAAAAGCCATAGTAAGTAAGTCATTATAATCACTCTCTCCACAGTGATATGGAGTCAGTAATAGTACGAGGATGGTAGAGAAATTTTTAGTTTCTATCTAGTAGATTCTCTAGCCATGCTAACTTTACTATGAATTTTCAGTCAATTTTATGACATATAATTAATGAAGTTTCTGTAAATAGTTCTTGCTTATTCATGTATTTTTTATATCTAGCTGTGGTTTTTACAGGCTTTCTCAAGAAGAAGGGGTTGAGTGAAACCATGACAAAACCAGGTGCTAACTCCTGCACCAGACGCTCTTGCAACAAGTCGGAAAACTCTAGCCGAGCACTGGCTCGCCTTAGCTATTTAATCAACTTTTTGACGCCAGCCAAGATAATTCGCAAAGAGTGCCTTTGGGAAAAAGAGGCGATCGCGTAAATTTGCCTTTGAGTTGTTGAGCAATATACTTAAACTGCCGTGTTCCTTGACCTTCTTTGTATGATTTCATACTCAATCCGTTATCTTTAATCCTCAAGGTGTGCCAGCCATTGTCATTTTCGTAAATCACCTCTAGACGGGTTAGTCCTAGGGCGTGTTTGCCAACATTGCACAAAGCTTCTTCCAGAAATCGACACACACCTTGCTTTTGTTCGATACTTAAGTGTGTATCTTCTATTGGCTCAAAGGTACGGACTTTGACCTTGAGAGTTTTAAAACAGGGAAAGTCTCGCTCTAAGGTATAGTTGTAAACTTGATAGAGAATGTCGTGAAGAGGGTTTTGTAAATTGAGTTCTATACCACTTCCAATATAAAGACGATTATCTTGATTTTGCGGTTCTCGTTGCAAAAACTCATAGATGCCCCGTAGCTCATAGTTTAATTTCTCCAAATCTTTTTCAAGTTCGCAAAGTAATTCGTCTGGTGGCAAATCTTTCCCATCTTTTACACGTCTCAAAGCTTTAGCCAGAGTTTGTAATGGTCCGTTATGAATTGTTTCAAATGTGCGTTCAATTATTATTTGACGAGCGTTAATTTTTGCTTGAAAAGTTTGGTCATATTGAAACAAAGCGGTGAGTCCTACACCATTTAAAGTCAACACAAGGATTGCTGGTATCACTGGAACCCAGCAACCCCAAAAGAGTAGCAGCAAATAACTACTTCCTATAAGGTTAATGCTAGCAATGCTAACAGCCAAAAGATTTATTAACGGATATTTAGTGAGTCTGGCGAAATAAATTCCTACAAAACCCCAACCTATAATCCAAATATATTCCCACTCTTTTGTCCATGCATTTATGAGTGGTCGTCCGTCAAGTACTGCACTGATAATCTGTGAAGTTTCATGAGCTTGAATTTCTACTCCATAAACTCGTCCTGGTGCAGTTTTGGTAGATGCAATTGTGGAAGTTGAGATCAGGTCTTTTACGCTAGAAGCAGTCATGCCAATAATGACAATGCGATCGCGTATCCACTCTGGCTTAAAGTTTCCCGTTTTGATATCATTCAGACTAACTGTTCTAAATCGCTCTCGATCGTTCTTAAAATTTAGTAAAACTTGAACCCCACCTGCATCTGCTTTGACATATCCCCCAGAGTTGGGCAAAAAGCGGGGTAACTCAGTGTTAGCAAATCTCATAGTATCGCGATCGCGTAAGCCATTCTCCAGGGTGATACCTTTATGGGTTAAATAAGCTTCTGATAAACGTAAAGACAAAGAAAATTTGTATCCTTTAGGCGTTGGCGTTGCCAGCAGACTACGTCTGAGTTTACCGTCTGTATCCGTCATTTGATCCGCAAAACCAATTTGTTCAGAAGACAAATAGGGCGTTGGATCAACTTTATCTGGTAAAACTTTTTCAATAGCAATCAAATTTCTCATGTCTTTGAATGCAGCAATCATCTCAGGGTTACCTGGAGGAGGTACTGGTACATTTCTGTATATATCCAGACCGATGACTCTGGGTTTGTACGTCTGCAACTTTACCAGTAGCGATGCTAACTCTCCATCTGGTATAGGATAATTTTTTATACTGCGGATATCATCTTCATTAATTCCCACAATCAGAATTCGTTCATCGATAGGTTCTGATGGGCGCAGACGTAGAAAAGTATCAAAAGCTAGCCATTCTAAAGCTTGTAATGAACCAGTCAGACGGGCTATGATCACAAGCCCAATGATTAGAATTCCTGTTGATGCACCTAAGCGCCAAACAAAAATTTCCTCTTTAACTTTTTTCCACATGCTGGGATACATGAGCTTCTTAAATTAATAATTAGTAATGGTTAATAGGGGAAACCTTGTTAACCATTACTGAGTATTAATTTAAATTCCGGAACTCATTAATATCTTGTTAAAGAAGAAATTTAGATACAGCACCTTACAAGTAAATGGAGTGCAGTACTGAGGTCTAAAAGGCACATAGAAAGCTCTTTTTACTTCTGAATCCTGACGACTGACGTCTTTATTCTACTGTAAGTTATCAATCAATGAATCCTTCTTCTCTAGCTCGCATTTCAGTCTGAATTCGGATATTTTTTCCCTCATCAGGATAAACGTTTAAAGCGTCTTGGAGTTTAGTCCAGTAGTGACGTACCATCCGTTCTGAAACAGACAGGCGTTCAGCGATCGCCTTATCTTGTAACCCTTCTTCAAATGCTAACCTCAGCACTTGCAGCCACTCTGGTTTAACTTCTAGTCCTACGAATGTTCCTTTAATATCTTTGGTATGAGTTAATCCCTGTAATGCCCAATCAACTCTAGTCAACATTTCCTTGCTAGAGAGACTTTTATCCGCAACTGTAAAGCCTCCTTTATGAACATCAATTTCAGGTCTAATCCGCACGAGGGTTTTGACGTGGGCGCTTTGAACAACCAGATTCAGGGTAGGATAGTTTGTCATCAAATACCTCAGGAGTTGAAGACCTGTATCAGACCGTGCTATCGTCCCTAAGGTTTCTGGAATAGAAAGATCCATGACAACAAGATCTGGCTGCAAGCTATTCACTGCATTTCTAACAGTTTCAGCAGTTTGAGCAGTGATGATTTCAGCATCTGGGTACTTAGTGTTAAGTACCCAGATTGTTCCCCCCAAAACAGATTCATGGTCATCAACCACAAGAATTTTTAATAATGCTTGCTCTATTAAAGCTTGAGTCATCATCAACATCCTCACAATATAGTAGGGAGTAGGGAGCACCCGAGCGCTTAACGCTTAACAGACGTGTGAAAGTCTGGTGATTTCCGTATTTTCTCGTTAGTTTATGTCCTAATCTACGTGGCAACTGCTATAACTATAAAACTGGTACTGACCAGCAGAAGTACCAAGCAATGCTGTTACTATTACTTTGACGAAAAGTTTTCCCTGATGTTAAGAATCGAAAAGTTTCACAAAGATAACTTAATTCTGGTAGACTCGAATAAAAGGCATATTCAGATACATCTGGATAAGTAATTTTAACCATAAGTTGACCAATATTTTCCAGTTGTTTCAAGCTTATATAGATAGATAATTCCGTCACAACTTCTGGCACAGTTATTTCTAGTAACTCTTCTAAGGTTCTTAAAACTATCAGACTGGTTTCGGCTGGCTCATGTCGCCAACTCTTAGGCATATCTATATCAAAATAGAGATGAGGATGGGAGTGTACCCACGGTTCAATTGTGGACTCCATCGCCAATGGCAAGCTATCTTGAAGGTATGCCGGGAACAAGCGATCGCTCAATTGTGCTAAGGATAGATGAAAACTATTAGTCTTAGTTAAGCATTCTTGAGTTTGGGAGAATGATAACCCCTGATTTTCTACTGGTAAAAGTTCTAGGCTGCGGCGTATAGTGAAAAATTCTTGTAGTAAATTGTCCCGAATAATCTCTGCTTCTAGAAAAAGTTTCAGAGACTGCCTACAAGACCACCACTGCAAGGCATGTTGAGTTCTATAATAAGACCTGACAAACCAAATGAAAATTATGATGCAGACAACGACAAGTATAATTTGCATACATAGTAAGCAGACCACGGGTAACCACTGTAATTATTTCTTGTCTTAGTTTAAGACACAAAACCTAGATAAGATATTGTATATTTATGCCTACTTAATTGTTTAAAGATACCATTTTTATTTCCGAAAAATGCATAAAAGAAAAACGTCTGTTGTAAATACACTTGAGTTAACCAGAAAAAGAAAGTCAGAAAAAGTACTTTTTCTGACTTCACCTTACCTACTGAGCATCTCATAAATCTGTTATTAGCCTCGCTTTTCTCAGCAAGAATTGCAAAGCTGTTTCTTCTTTGGAAATAATATCAGCTTTGGCATCCATTCCTGCTTGGATAGAGCATTGATGCTGATGTTGACCAAATTTTCGCGCCTGGGGTTTAACTGTAGCTTCAAAATAGCCAACAGCAGGCGTTGTTCCAGTTGTGCTACCTGTATTGTTAGCTTGAGGTGTAATTGCGTCTGGAGAAATGGCGCTAACAACACCATTGAGAGTACCATAATCAGGATAGGGACAAGCATCAACTCGCAGTTGTACTTTTTGACCAACTTCGACTTTTTTAATATCAGCAGCAGAAACCATTGTTTTGATAACCAGTGGAGCATTCTGAGGTACAATTTCAGCAATTGCTTCACCCGGTCGTACTACCTGACCAGGGTTTCGTAAGTTTAGCTTGAGAATTGTTCCATCACTTGTGGCACGAACAATGCTACTTTTTAATTGAGTATCAAGTTGTTGAATTTCTTTTTGAGATTGGTTGAGTTGACTTTGCACTTCAACTTGCCGCTGCTTTAAAGCTTCTCTTTCTCTTCTCAAAGTGGCAATAGTTGATTCACCTTTGGCAGTTTCTTGGGCAATACGTTCAGAGGCAATCTTAATCATTGCTGTACTGGGATTGAGTGCAGCTTCGGCTGATTTCACCCTAGCTTTTGCGATATCAACAGCTTTTTTTTCACCCTCTAATATTGCTTTTACCTGCTCAACAGCGAGTTTTTTCTGTTCAAATTCACGCCTCGCGATCGCTCCGATTTCTGAAAGCTGTTTGTATCGATCGCGATCTACTTTAGCAAACTCTAAATCAGCATGGGCTTTTTCCACATCCGTCTGTGCTTTTTCCAAACTTGCTTGTGCTACTAGCAATTCGTTTGTTGTTGTAATTTGACGCTCTTGATACTCCCGTTGATTGCGTTCCAAATCTGCTTTAGCAGAACCAACTGTTCTGTCTATAACTCTCTTTTCAGCGAGAATCTGAACTTCTAAACTCTTAATTTGGGCATACATTTGAATGAGTTGTAACTTACCTTGTTCGAGATTACCTTGCAACTGGCTCTTTTTGATGAGTAGTTGCTCATCATCAAGGCGGGCGATCGCATCTCCCTGCTTAACAAGCTGATTTTCTTTAACAAAGATACTTTTAACAGTACCTTCCATTTCCGGCTGCACCAGTCGGGTGTCTCCCACAGGACGCACAGTTGCTGGAGCTTTCACCGTAACATTGTATTTCACCCATGAAGATACGCCAATTGCAGTACCAACAGTCCCGACGAGAAACATTCCAGCCATTGATGTCCACGGACTAATAGGGGGAAGAAACTCGTCAGTTTGAATACTAGGGAGGAGTTTTTGATTGTGGGTGTAGAGCATATATAATCACCAGATATTAAAATCACCAGATATGAAAAAGTGTAGGGAATGAGGAGTGGTTAGTATAACAAGAGAGCATCCCAACTAAACAATCCCTATTCCCCATTTCAAGGAATTAAAAAATCCATATGATCCCCTGATTTTGAATATAGCTCCTCCAAAGAACCTTGAAGTTTCAACTTACCCTGATCCAACAGAACAATCCAATCAGCGCGATTAACTATCTTGGGACGGTGGGTAATCAAAATTGTCGTTTTACCGCGACGGTGCTCAAACAATCTATCTAGCACCTGTGCTTCACTCACTGGATCGAGTCCAGAAGTAGATTCATCTAAAATCAGGATTGGTGGATCTGTGACAATGGCTCGTGCGATCGCCAATCGTTGACGTTGTCCACCTGAAATATTTGCGCCAAATTCCCCCAAAATAGTTTGATATTTGTCAGGAAGTCTACTAATAAAATCATCAGCATGAGCAATTTCGCAAGCTCTGACAATCTGCTCAAAAGTAACGTAGGGCGTTCCTAGGCGAAAGTTTTCTACAATAGAACGGCTCCAAAAATGAGCATCTTGGGGAACAAGAATCACCTGCTGGCGTAGACAATCAAGAGAAAGATCATTCAGGTTATAAATTCCAATGCGGATATTGCCAGATTCCAGTGGATATAAACCAGCAATCACCTTAGCTAAAGAACTTTTACCACAACCAGACTTACCGATTAGGGCGATAACTTTACCACCGGGAATTGTTAGTGAAAAGTCCTGTAGCAAGTCAAGCCTACCAGCATAGTGAAAGTTCACATCTGTACAAATAATATCAGCATCTCCAGGAAGATTAGCGAAAGGTCTTTTTCCATCGCCTTTATTTTCTGGGGTGGTATCTATAACTTCTGTTAAGCGTTGAGTTGCCGTTTTTGCACGAGTAAATTCATCGACAAAACTAATCAAACTACCAATAAACCCGAGGAAATTACCATTCATCGAGTTAAAGGCAAAGAGTTGTCCAATACTCAAGTTTTCCACTGGGTTAATTACTAAATTTCCACCGCACCAGAGCAAGACAACACTGCCAACAGCAGAAACTAAGCTAGAAAAGGTATGATTGATAATGCTTATCTGAATTGTGCGTAATGTCAAGCTAGCAAGACGGCCAAATCTACTTTGGAACTCATCCCAAAATTGCGGTGTTGCTGTCGTCGTTTTGAGGGTCAGTGCGCCTTTAAAAGTTTCTACTAAAACGCCTTGTGTTTCTGCTTCTGTGACTAAAAGTTCACGAGTTTTTTGCTGCAAAGTTGGCTGGAATATGATTGTAGAGATTGACATGACTATAGCAAACAACACAGCCACCAATGTCAGTTTCCAGCTATAAAAAACCATGAAAGCAAAAGAAACCAGCGCAATAAAAAATTGGCTGGGCAAACCAACAACGATTTGAGCAACTAACTGATTAATCTGGTCAATATCCCGCAGACGGCTAACGATTTCTCCACTGCGACGAGATTCATAATAAGAAAGAGGTAAGTGCAGAATAGCCCTTCCAAATTCCAGAACTAATCCTAATTGCAAACGTTGGGCAAAGTGAGCGATTAAATGAGACTGGACATAAGAAAGGCTGCTGGAAATAAAATGCATCACAACCACACAAATTGCTACAGTTGTGAGCAGCTTGGTGTCACCGCGAACCAGCACATCATCAGTGAGGATTTGCAGCAGAAAAGGCGAAGCTAAAGAGAGTAGTCCCAAGATGAGGTTTAAGGGAAACGCTTGTGCCAGAATTGAGCGAAAAGTCCAAACGCGCTTGAAGAAACGCCAAAACCCACCAACTTGATCATTCTCTTGAGCAAAAAAGCGTATTGGATCTGGTTCCAATAACAGCATCAACCAATCTGTCCAACTCTCTGCTAAATCTTCTTTAGACAGATAACGGATACCTACAGCAGGATCGGCGACAACACATTTTTTGCCTTTCTTACCGTATAGTACAACCCAATGATTTCCCCTCCAGTGAATAATTGCTGGAAGAGGTGCTTCTTTTATCCGATCTAACAATTCGGGAGAAGTTTTGACTGGACGAGCATTAAACCCAAGTGTTTCTGCTCCCCGCTTCAGCCCCAATAAAGTTGTACCTAATTGTCCAGTACCTACGGCTTCACGAATGTGATTTACAGTAAAAGTACGTCCATAATGTCTAGCAATTGAAGCCAGACAAGCAGCCCCACAGTCTTCCTCACTATGCTGTCGAATAAACTGATATTTCATCGGCAAATCACCCAAAAGAACAGAACCTAGAGGTGTGGTTAATCTTTTGGTCTCAATTAATGCGTGTATATATTACAGTTTTTTAAACTAAATAAAAAACACAGAATCCAGCAGTCAGTAGTCAGAATCATAAACTCCTTACAAAAGTCGAATGACTCTCGCTGACGCTGTCAAATTCCCTAATTTTATAGAGATGCATTCTGTGTTTTGCGCTCTTGTTAACTACCTGGGTGATACTATCATCAAGAGTGCAACAGAGTGTAAAGCAAGAAAGATAAGAAATCACTGCCACTCAAACCTCTTGATTTACGTCCGCGCCCATTCCCTAAGAGAAAAGAACCAATTGAAAGGGTAGTTTGTGAATACATGTATCCACTGTGATCTGAGAATGAAGCACCATTTAGCGAAGTATTAAATCCGCTGTTTGCAGAACTTCTGATATTTGTCCTTTGAAAGAACAAATCGCGTAACTCAAATGATGAACGTGAACGTCCACCTGATACAACCTCCTGTTCTTGGTCAGACAAATCTGTTAGCAGTTCACAATTCTTAGGTGTGATATCGTTAGACATACTATTACCTTTCTGATTTGGCAGTCCGTGTACTTTACAATAGTATAAGGATTAGACAAATCTTTCCGTTCTACAAAACCGACCTGGTATTAATAAAAAGAGTGGTAGAGAGGTGAGCAATTCCCTCTCTACCATAACTCTCAATCTAGCTGATAGCTAATAGTAGCTAACTCATCTAGACCAAAAATGCGTTACAATGTGGAATTGAGTCAGCTAATAACCACAGAGTTTAACTTTCCCTTGCATTGATTACTAACACAACAAAGTTGATGTTCAGTTTATCTAAAACAAAACGTCAAGTTAAACTCTGGAATACATTTTAGCTAATCAAGATAATCCAGGGAATTTAGCGGTGATGTCGTTCAAAGCATTAGTGTCCAGAGAATTTGTTTGCAACATATTAACTGAAGTGGTTCCTGCACCACCAGGACCAGCAGTGGTTGTGATCTGGCTTCCTGCTGCCAAAGTCTTTAATGCATAAAGGGATTGGCTGATTTGACCAAAGTCAATACCACCAGCGACAACTTCTTGTTCTGCAGCAGATAGATCGGTAAATAGTTGAGACATAGTTGAAAACCTCTTAAGTTTGTGTTGGATTGATTTTAAGCTCGTCGTTGATTACCTCTTTTTGGCTGCTCAACTCCTCGCTTGATTAATACGATATGTGTAATTGACTCAGCGAATAATCACAGAGTTTAACTTTCCCTTGCGTTGACTACTAACACAACAAAGTTGATGTTCAGTTTATCTAAAACGAAACGTCAAGTTAAACTCTGGAATATATTTCTAGCTAATCAAGATATCCCAGGAAATTGAGCGGTGATGTTGTTCAAAGCATTAGTGTCCAGAGAATTTGTTTGCAACATATTAACTGAAGTGGTTCCTGCACCACCAGCACCAGCACCGGTTGTGATCTGGCTTCCTGCTGCTAAACTCTTGAATGCGTAGAGAGATTGGCTGATTTGACTAAAGTCAATACCACCAGCGACAACTTCTTGTTCTGCAGCGGATAAATCGGTAAATAGTTGAGACATGGTTGAAAACCTCTTAAGTTTGTGTTGGATTGACTTGTCACTACTAGTTGATTGCCTCTTTTTGGCTGCTCAACTCCTCGCTTGATTAATACGATATACGCAAGCAACTAGCTGAGTCATTCCCTTTTTCTGCAAAGTTAAGTACCAAATTTGGAAATAGCAATTACACAATTCTGAAGCGCGGCATTTCCGAAAAATACATAAAAATATGGTCTTGAACTAACACAAGTAACCACAAAAGGTTGATAAAGATATTGTAAATGATTAAGCTCAAAATAAACTTTTAAATTTACTACTACTTTGATAAAGATATTGTAAATTATTAGGCTACAAAACAATACTAAGTTGCGTTGAGATAACACACAAACCCTCACCCTCAACCCCTACCTCAAGCTGTGCATACAGGGATTTCGGGCTTCTGTGACAAATCAGCCACTTGGGATAGATTCATAACTTATGTAAACAGATGAAAGAAATCAAGTTTTTAGCTTGTGTTAAATTCCTCAGCGACACCTCAACGTTTGTAAGGATAGGGCGGGTGGGGTTATCTGTCGCAAACATTTTTTGAATTGGTATTAGTTAGCTTTGGTGAAAGCCTTGCTGTATAAGGGTTATACAATGTACTTCTTAAGCCCCCCCACGGATAGCGATAAGCCGGAGGCTTTAGCTTGTGCGTATCGCGCAAAGTAAGAGACGCCTGTGGCGTATCGCCACCCGCGACGAATGAAAGAAACACTCTTTCCCTGTTAAGCGTTCCCTGTGTTTCTTCAGAGTTAACTAGTGATAGCTTGATTATGGGAAACATCTCAGATTTTTTCAGAAAAACTTATTCTATAAATAAGCTAAAACCTTTAAAGTAGAGCAATGAGTAACTTCCACCGTAGGCAATCACGTCGTGATACCCCAAGAAATATAAAGAAACCGTCCTTTCTTAAAACACTGCAAGAACTTGGCGGAACTTTAGGTGAAGTCAGTTCTCAAATCAGTGAGGATATGGTTAGCGAGGTAACAAAGTTAAAGCGAGACATTGTCCAATCAGTTAAGTCAGCTACAGATTTTGGACAAGACGTGGTGCAATCTGCGATCGAACGAGGGAAAACAGCACAACAGGAAACACGTCAGTTTTTTGGAAACAAGCTGGAACAGAATCAAGAATCTCTCAGGAAGAAACTAGACGAAAATCAAACAGCAAAGGAAGCTGCTGCAAGGGCACATATTGAACAGATTAATTTAGATGCAGTTGAGAAATTTGTCACTCTTCTTTTAACAAAATTTCCCAACGCAACGCCTGAACAAATTACTCAGCGTCTGCTTCGCCGACAGCTTTTCCGCGTCAGCAGAACTTCTGTAGTCATGAGTGTTGTTCCATCCAAAATGGCAGAGTCTGTCGGGGTTGATCATGTTGAAATTGCTCTAATCCAAGCTGAAATTATTTTTCAGATCGCAGTCGCTTACGGTTTTGAACTACAAATTCCAGAGTGTAAAAATGAAGCGTTTGCAATTCTTGATCGCGTACTGAGAGCCAATAGATTAGCCACAATCGGTTTAAGTGCAACACAAATCATTCCAGTTGCAGGAGGATTTATTAATACAGGAACTGATACCTATTTAGTTTATCAAATTGGAAATACGGCTCAGCAGTTTTATAAATCTTTAACTGAAGAAGAGGTTCCGGGCGAAACTTTAGAGGTTTTTATAGAAGAGACACAAAGGCGGTACAAGCAACGTTTATGGTAGGAGCAACTTAATTGGATTGTAAAAGATTGTATAAGAGAACCGACTTCTTGAAGAAGTCGGTTCTCTGGCTTAAGTTGACACAAATAACTCTAAGTTCACCTCACAATATTTATCTTGAAATCAAGCGATAACTGGGGTATTTGCTATCTCAAAACCAATACTTTTAAATTTTTCCAACATCAACTCATCACGTTTGTGCCAAACGTCAAATATTTTTTCCCTACCATCATAGAGTGTTTCAGAGTCAATTTGATAAACTGCATTATTTATCCGCTTCAGCTTTAATCCTAATAAACTCAACAGTTGCTTAAGTATTTTTATCGGTGAAATATACTCTTTTTGGTGCAATAAATTAATACCAATGGATCTTTTGATATGTTGACTACATTGAAAAGTCACATTTCTCAATAATAATAAATCTGGGTCATTTTCGGTAAAAACTCGTTTTGGTTCGAGATACTGTAGCACTCCTAATGCTCTCAAAGCTTCAACTTTAAGTTTATAAGTCTTTAAATCTGGCAGAAAAACTTTACCTTCACCCCAAGTTAGTTGTTGATACCATTCTTGCTTGTCTCTGAGGCAGAGGTACTCGCTTTCATGAGTTAGATAATAATGTATTAATAGTTGGTAATAATATCCTTTGTCGTCACGTAATTTTAGTAGAGGAGTGACTTCTATACCATACTTTTGTCTCAGAAGATATTTCTGAGTTTGATTACGTTCCTCTTCAGTCAACGAGTGTTTAAGCAAGATCTGTTCATATTCTACATAATCAATATCTTTAGCATAAGCTACAGTCGTTGCAGCCGCGTATTGATTTTTTAGCTTAATTTCTCTTATTTTTTCGTCAATCTCTTTTGATTTTTTACGGCTTTTATACCAATCTTTTTGAACTTTGAAGATTTCTATAATTAATCTTTTACGAGTTGTTAGGTCACTAGGTTCAGTTGCTATAAATGCAAGGCGTAAATCTCTGATAATATTCTTTTGAACATCATTACCTCGTACATTAATTTGATGCCCATCAGCTATCAAACCGTCTTTCATAGATTTACGGTAAAGCGTAATAGAAGCATTGACCCTGGCAGACAATTTTGCCCAAGTTCGTAAATGAATAGGATCATACACCAATGGTAAATCGACATCAACTTTATGTAGTGGACTGAGCAAAGCTATATTTTCTTTTTGATTTTCTTGATACCAATAAGACAATGAACGATAATTTGTACTACCACTACCAATTAAGCCAATTCCTCGCTTGGCACACCAGACAATACGTGGCACATCGTCGCGTACTCTTGCTAAAGCTTGTCGTGCTTCCGAGTCAGGAATAACGCCTTGAAAAATACCATAAACCCGGTCAAAATGTTGAACATCAATACTAATTCCTGTACCAAGGCTAGGAGTCACAAAAACAGTGTTGTATTCAGTCACTTTTTGATTGATAGCTGCAACAAAATCAACAGCTTCATGACCTAGTGTATTTGTTGTGTGACTACTGACAACCAAAGTTTTGGGAAATTGCTTTTGCAATCTTTGTAAACGCTCTTGAAGATAACGTTCAATCGTTTCACAACTGTAACGTCCAGAGCGACTATCCGTCGTCACATAACATTTCTGTCCTGTAATTAAATCCAATTCTAGCTGATGAATTAAGGGAGTTGGGTTAGGAGAATCATAGAAAGTCACATCCCAACCTTGCTGGGGTTTCCACTGATTTACAACAACCCAAGGAATAATTTGAATACCTGCCAATCCTTGTAAATATTCTAAGGAAACATCTGATAAATCTGCATCTTGGGCAATCACTAATCCTCCACTTATCAACACGGTAGAAATAAGCTGCTGGAAGACTTTTAAAATTTTGACGCGTTTATCTTTACAAGTATTGCTGTTAAGTAAATGCCATAAAGACTGTTCTACTTCGTCCAAAATTATGATTGCCCCTCGCCAATCCTCAGGATTCAGCTTCCAAATAGAATCAATACATAATCCAAGGGAATCAGGAGATAAGGGAGTGTGGGAGTGAGACAGCGCGAATGACGGGTTTCCCTCCGTAGGCGACTGCGTTAGCGCAGCGGAACCGGAGGTTCTCCCCGAAGGGTGAGGGAGTGTGGAAAAATATCTTTCCTTCCCTCCTTCCCTCCTTCTCTCTCTCCTTGGCATTCCCCACTGAATGCCGATTTTTTCGCATAAAAAACGTCCCAGTTGAATTCTGTGAGTAATGAGTAATACGGGTTTGTTTGTGCTTTTGGCTTGGTTCACAACAGTTTGCAGTGTTGTGGTTTTCCCTGTTCCTTTTGCAGAGTTCACTCCAACTAATCCAGAGGAGGGGAACGGTATTTCTCCTAAATACCGGCGGTTGACGGTGAGTGCAGCCGGAATGGTTAACTCGGTGTGAGGCTTGGTTTGAGCAAGGTAAACTTCTAAATCAACACTTTGGCGGTAGACTGTCTCAAAAGCACTTGCACCTTTGGCGACGAGAAAGTCATCAATCCCTTTTTCTATTCCTGGAAGTTTGATGACTCGCACGGAACAATTTTTTTCTTGAAACAGAAATCCTAGCTGGGAGATAGCATTAGTGACTGCTGCAATTTTGTTAGGTTCAGTTTCAAAATCAAAGCAAATGTAAAAGATACGCCGAGTCTTCGCAAACGCTGCTAAATCTGGGATAAGCTGGCGACTGATAATTTTGCCAAAGTCATCCTTAATGACGCGGTAACCACTGGTAATTCCAGGGATAGCAAACGCTGCATATCCTTGTGTCAACAGTGCTGCTGCTTTTTTAACACCCTCGCAAATAATGATGGGGATGTTCCGTTCCATCACCCATTGCCAAAAGCCTTTGGCTTCACCATTACCAGCAATCTTGATACTGTCGGGCATGGGTACATTGTAACGTTGAGCCACTTGCTGCCAGATATCCAGTGATACCCGCAGACAAAATACTCGCGTTGGTGTAGTAGGGGGATGTTCGTACTTTATCAACTTGCCATTTTCATTTAATCGAGGTTGGTTGGGCTTAAAACACCCCCACTCCATCGCTTGCCAATGATTTAGGGAGTCAAGTCCAGAACACCACCAACCACCTTCAGTGATGTGGGCATAACGCTGTAACCACCCGCTTTTGACCATGCCAGTATTTGTACGCGGAAGATGTTCAGAAATTAGCAGGTAATCATAAGTGGTTCTGCCTTTAAGAGACAGAAAATTGAGTTTCGCAAGGTTTAAATCTATACCGCTACCTTGGACTAATTCCTCAAGGTGTTGGGACTCTAGATAGTACAAATGCATTAGTTACGGCGTTAGGAGAAAAGAGTGCATAACACCTTATCATGCATATGCAATTTTGAGATGAGGGAGTATGAAAGTACTGTGAGGCTTATTACACCATTTCAAATCATACACTGAAAATGATGGTTTAATGTAAACTGATAACTACTATCTTGAACTGCGAGAAGTCATGCGTTTATAGACAAGGGCAGACATCTTGGGGAAAATTTCTCCATCATCAGCGTATGCCGAATCTGGAGCGAAAACTGCCAAAATATAAGCAACTTTTTTATCTTCTGTAACAACCATTGCTGCTTCTGAGCGAGAAGCAGAAGTTGCGCCTGCCTTAGAATAGAATCGAACACGAGTGTCGGTTAAAGATTCACCAAAAAAAGTGCGTACCGGATTGAAATCATAAGAATCTGGTGGTTGCCAAATTTTAGGATTTAAATCCCTTTTGAGCCATCCACACATTTTTCTGCTGGCTTGTAAAGAGACAGCGTGTTCAGCGTAACACATTTCATACAATAGTCTGGCTGCGTGTTTGCTCGTTATCTTATTCCAATTTCCAACTGTGTTATTAAGCAGCTGGGATTCACTTCCCTCAGGCTCTTGAAGATTAAGATAGTCAATGGGAAATGTTTTTTGAATAATATTAAGATTTGTGTAACCTGCTTGTTGAAAAAATTGATTAAGTTGTTGGCGTTTGTTTTTCCACTGTTGAAATTTTTCCCTCTTTAATTCTGATTCCGAACGTGTTCCTGTGACTTGATCAATAATAAAGCTAGCAGCTTCATTATCAGACTCCTGAATCATTTTTGCCAAATAAGGAGCAAAATCTCTTTCATTTTGCCAAAAACCCCTCTCTATTTGGGCATATAAAACCACCATCCAAAACATCTTAACTACGCTGGCAGGATATCTTGGTATATCTTGTTGATATCCGGCTGTTTCACCAGTTTTTGCATTTATTAAGGTAACAGATAAAGCTTCTTTAGGCAGATTTTCCTCAGCAGCAAGCTCAACAATATTGTTAACAATTGCTTGCAACTGTTGAGATTCTTTAAATTTTGGAGATTTTTTGAGATTGTAGACGACTTCTGAATTTTGTTTGCCAGGTTGACGAGAGGGAATAGACAGTCCCAAGGCGATCGCCCAATCAGGAAGAGGTACAGCTGGAGTTACTGATTTAGAATTTTGTTTGCTGGATGATTTGGCAGCAATTTGGATAACAGGAAGTGGCGAAGTGGCTGTTGGTGCATGTAACGATTGTTGGGTAGATGGTTTTATAAATTGTTTTGATGGATATTTAGCTATCAAAACAGCTAGTAATACACCTAAAGTTATCACTCTTACTGTCACATGGTTTACTTTGACAGCAAAGTTTCGCTTAGGAAATCTATTCCGGAATTTTTGAGATTGACGCCTTTTCGGCATTATGTCTGAGTTATATTTTGTTTTTAGAAGGAAAAAACAGTGAATCTGCTAAATTTTAGCAGAAGGATGTAATTTCTCACAAATACAACATGAATAGACTTAAAAGCAAGATGCATAGAGTCTCACTAGTATCCTTCTACCTTGCCTACCATTTCAAGTTCTACTCCGGTTTTCAATCGGGTAGAACACAGGTTGCTTCTTTGCCCTAAAAGCTCTGAGAATTAGCGGTGATATAGCGCTTCTCGTTTGAATCAAGTACAGATTTATCTGCGTCCATCCGCCTGCATCTGCGGTTTTTTAATTCTTTAATGTATTGCACTCAAATGCAAACCGCTATATTAAATTGCTTGTGTATTGGCGATATCATTTTTTGGAGAAAAATAAAGAATAAAGGATGAAGCTTTAAAAACTTCATCCTTTATTCTCCTGAGTTGATGCACAACTGTAATCAAAGATAACTGTTTTGTTTGTGCTAACGGAACATGCTACTTACAGAACTATCTTCGTGAATCCGCCAGATAGTTTCCCCAAGTAAGTTAGCGACTGACAGCACAACTAATTGTGGAAAGCGTTCGCGCAGCGACTTCCCTGAAGCATGGGTTTCTGGGATTGGAATCGTATTTGTAACAATCACTTCCTCAAATAACCCACTTGAGAGCCGCTCAATTGCTGTTGGTGAAAACACTGCGTGAGTGGCACAAGCATAAACCTGACGCGCCCCTTCTTCACGCAAAAGTTTTGCCCCTGCAGCAATAGTACCAGCAGTGTCTATCATGTCATCCACAAGCACTGCCGTTTTGCCTTTAACATCACCGATGACATTTAAGACTTCGGCAACGTTGTGAGCCTGACGACGTTTATCTATAATCGCTAGCGGTGCATCGTTGAGCTTTTTCGCAAATGCCCTGGCTCGCGCTACACCACCAACATCTGGGGAAACTACCACTAAGTCAGGTAGTTGTTTGCTTGCTAGATAATCGAGTAAAACTGGAGAACCATAGACGTGATCTAGCGGTATATCGAAATAGCCTTGAATCTGAGCTGAGTGCAAATCCATTGCAAGAATACGGTCGGCACCGGCTTGTGTAATGAGATTTGCCACCAATTTGGCAGTGATTGACTCTCTTCCTGCAGTTTTGCGGTCAGCGCGGGCATAACCATAATAGGGAATGACTGCAGTGACTTGCCGTGCAGAAGCACGCCGGCAGGCATCGATTATAATCAGCAATTCCATCAAATTGTCATTCACAGGATTACAACCGGGCTGGATGAGATAAACATCACAACCCCGGATTGATTCTTGGATTTGAATGTATAGTTCCCCATCCGCAAATCGTTTGCGAATCATTGGTCCCAAATCCATGCCCAGGTAACGAGCAACTTCTTGGGACAGGGGTACATTGGCAGAGCCAGATAACAGCCGCAGGCGAGTATTTTCAGCTAGTCCTGTTGTCGTCGGCTGCACTTTTAGTGTTGCAGAACTGAGCACAGCAGATCCTCGATGTGCATTCATGGCAATCTTATCACCAGAGATTAGACAGCTTTAACCGAAAATAGTTATAAAAAATATACATAAGCTTTTGGTGTGAGTTTTGTTGAAGCTTTTATCAAAACTTTAAACAAACCTCTATTAAACTACATTTTGTACATTCTCTAGCTCTTGCATAGAGAGACAATTGATAGCTTAACTGAATATTCTGCTTAGAAACCATATCTATCATTTAGATTTTTTGGCATGAATTGAAAAAATCAACTCAATTGGATGTATGTTTGGTAGACTTTGCCCTTTAACTACCTTATCAGTTGCTTTGCACAAGCATCAACACTTGGACTGTTGAATCTGAGGAAAGATAAGCATAAATACTTAACGAAGATTCAAATCAGAGAACATGAATACTTAATGATACTAGTTTTGATTGGAAAGCGCGGAAATTGTTAGGCTTTTTTTAGTTTGTCCTCAAACAGTATCATTGCGGGGCTTGTGCCTTCCAATTTCCGTCATACTTGACCTGATAACTTTAGAGCACACACGTAAGTTTAAAGAGTTGGGAAATCTGATAGAAGTTAAAACGGACATACTACCTACAGCAGATGCATGTGATAGGCAATATGCGTAGCATCAAGCGTTCGGCTTATTGCCTCCTGAAAGAAAGTTCAACCGACTGTCTCCGTCTGGAAACTATCCGTATCATAGTGAAGTCCTCCTCTGTTGCTATAACACTCAATTGATCAACAATGCAAGCACCGATTACAACTGACACTATATTGCAAAACCGTTACCGGATCACTCAAGTTTTGGGTCAGGGTGGATTTGGTAGAACCTATCTGGCACAAGACCAGAGGCGCTTTGACGAACTTTGTGCAATTAAGGAATTAATTCCAATAGTCACGGAAGGTTATGCTTGGGAAAAAGCAAAAGAGCTTTTTGAGCGAGAGGCAGCAACTTTATATCAAATACAACACCCCCAGGTGCCTCAATTCCGCGAGAGATTTGAACAAGATCAGCGCTTGTTTTTGGTGCAAGACTACGTTGCCGGAAAAACGTATCAGACTTTGTTGGATCAGCGTCAAGCCACAGGGAGTGCATTTACAGAACAAGAAGTATTACAACTTATACGCTCTTTGTTACCAGTCTTAGAATATATTCATAATCAAGGAATTATTCATCGAGATATTTCACCGGATAATATTATTCTGCGAGAAAGCGATCGCCTACCAGTTTTAATCGACTTTGGAGTTGTAAAAGAACTGGTAACGAAATTGAACTCTCCAGATAACACAACGCCAGCAACCACTGTTGGAAAACATGGTTATGCCCCAACTGAGCAAATGCAAACAGGTCGAACATATCCCAGCAGTGACTTGTATGCACTAGCTGTTACAGCAATTGTATTGTTGACAGGCAAAGAACCCCAAAATTTATTTGATGAACATCAACTAACTTGGAATTGGCAACATTTGGTCACACTCAATCCACACTTTGCCTCTGTGTTGAATCGAATGTTAAGTCAAAAACTGGGCGATCGCTACTTAAAAGCTCCTGATGTACTACAAGCATTACAAACTCCACAACAACCAAATGTTTTCACTTCAAATGTGTCTAAGGTACAAACAGTAGCCGTTGGTCGCCGCCCTGAACAAGCACAACCATCTGCCCCCAATACATCTAAGCCAGCCATTCCAACACAGGGTAGCCCTTCACTGTTAGATAATCCCTTGGCAGTTTTTGGAATTACCGTTGCTGTAATTGTTGTAACAGGATTTGGTTCATGGACGGTGGTCAGATCCATTCGTACTAGCTCACAAGCTACATCAGAAAAAACAAATCCACAAACTTTCCCTTCACCTGTAATTCCCAATGGAACGACCTTAACACAAACAGCTGGCAATGAGCCTGTGGTGAATAACAAAACCCTAAATTTTGGTAGATCTAACACTGCTAATGCTGACGGTATAATAAAAGCCAATGAAATAGATCAGTACATATTTATTGGTACAAAAGGGCAGCAGTTAACCGTATTGCTGACTCAACAGGGTAGTGTTTTGCTATCAGTTTTAGATGCAAATCAAGAACCAATTGACAATGCTGCTAAAGACTTTTCATTTTACCAAGGAACATTGCCTTTTGCTGGGAAATATACGGTTCAAGTACGTCCCGTGCCAGGACAACCCCAAAGCAATTATAGTTTTAGCCTCGGATTAGAAAATCCAGTTAGACGCAGATCTAACTCTACAGCTACACCCACTCCTACTCCCACTCCCACAGCCACACCTATTCCCACTCCCACAACCACACCTACTCCTACTCCCACCCCCACGCCCATTCCCGTTCCCACTCGCACCCCCACTCCCGTTCCCACTCGCACTCCTACTCCCGTTCCCACTCGCACTCCTACTCCCATTCCCACTAGCACTCCTACTCCCGAACAGCCGTCTACAGCCGCTCCAGAACCACAAGATACCCCGCCTGCTAGTGAACCACCCAACTCTGTTCCAAACGAAACAGCTTTCCCGTCAAGGTTGTAGAATTCCATGCAGAATCTGCATGAAAACTATGCAAAATATTTATAGAATGGAATTGTCAGTAATTTATGATAGTAACTGTGAGACATTAGTTGTTGGCTACTCATAACTAATAACTAATGACTGACAAGCTATTAAACACACTATTGATTACAGGAACAGATACAGAGGTTGGCAAAACTGTTTTAACGACAGCATTGGCAGCCTATTGGCAAAAATATCACTCCTCCCGGAGTATGGGAATTATGAAACTCATGCAATCGGGAGAAGGTGATTGCGAGTGGTATCAAAAAATATTTTCCTTAAATCAATCTCCCGAAGAACTGACACCTTTATATTTTCAAACACCCGTTGCTCCTCCCATTGCTGCGGCAAGGGAAAATAAAACTATAGATTTAGCAAAAGTGTGGCAAAGTTTTATAGCTTTACGTGAGCGGCGTGATTTTCTATTTTTAGAAGCTTTAGGAGGATTAGGTTCGCCAGTAACTGAAGAATTGACGGTTGCTGACTTGGCAGGAGAATGGCGCTTACCAACAGTGTTGGTGGTTCCAGTCAAATTGGGTGCAATAGGTCAAGCAGTCGCTAATGTAGCATTAGCACGACAATCACGAATCAATTTAAAAGGTATTGTTCTAAATTGTGTTCAACCTCGAACAAATACAGAAATTGCTGATTGGACACCAATAGAATTGATCAAATCACTGACTCACATTCCAATTTATGGCTGCTTACCTTATCTAGATAACTTAACTGATTTATCTAAAATGGCACAAGTAGCATCAGATTTAGATTTAGAACGATTGCTATATATCTAAAAAAGTGTGAAGAGTGAGGCAAGAAATACCTTTTGCAAAAGTTTAAAGCGTAAAAATAAAAATACATAACTGTCATTTTAATTTAAAAATGTGAAACATGGTTTCTACATTCCCAAACTCCTCTTGTGTTGATTTATCTCGTGTTCGGCTCCCCATCCGCTCACTGCAACCGCAACTCGTGGAATGGCGGCGACAGTTGCATCAAAAGCCAGAACTGGGTTTCCAAGAAAAATTAACCTCCCAGTTTGTCTCGCAGAAGTTGCAGGAATGGGGGATTGAGCATCAAACTGGCATTGCTCAGACTGGGATTGTAGCAACGATTCGGGGTAACAATCTCAGCACTGAAAAAGTGTTGGCAATTCGCGCGGATATGGACGCTTTGCCCATTCAAGAACTTAACGAAGTACCCTACCGCTCACAACATGATGGGGTGATGCATGCTTGTGGACATGACGGACATACAGCAATTGCCCTAGGAACAGCATACTATCTTCACCAGAATCGAGATACTTTTGCTGGTACTGTCAAAATTCTCTTCCAGCCAGCAGAAGAAGGACCAGGAGGCGCAAAGCCGATGATAGAAGCTGGGGTATTGAAAAACCCTGATGTTGACGCAATTATCGGTTTGCACCTTTGGAATAATTTGCCTTTGGGGACACTAGGTGTCCGCGCTGGTGCATTAATGGCAGCTGTAGAAACATTCAAATGCACAATTATGGGCAAAGGTGGACACGGTGCCATGCCCCATCAAACTGTTGATTCAGTGGTGATTGCTGCCCAAATCGTCAATGCTCTACAAACAATTGTTGCTCGTAACGTCAACCCTATTGACTCGGCAGTGGTGACAGTGGGCGAACTTCATGCTGGAACCAAGAATAATGTCATTGCTGATACAGCCAGGATGAGTGGTACTGTAAGGTATTTTAACCCAGCATATGAAGGCTTTTTCAAGCAGCGCATTGAGCAAATTATTGCGGGAATTTGCCAGAGTCATGGTGCTACTTATGACTTTAATTGTTGGTCGCTTTACCCACCAGTGATCAATGATGTTACCATAGCGGATTTGGTACGCTCAGTCGCCGAAGAAGTGGTAGAAACGCCTCTAGGTGTTGTTCCTGAATGCCAAACAATGGGTGGCGAGGATATGTCTTACTTCTTGCAAGAGATACCAGGTTGCTATTTCTTTTTGGGTTCGGCGAACCCTAACAAAGGATTGGCATATCCCCACCATCATCCCCGTTTCGATTTTGACGAAACCATTTTAGCGATGGGTGTGGAGATGTTCGTTCGCTGCGTGGAAAAATTCTGTAATTGATAAAAGTAGATGGGTATTAATAAATATTAGGTACGAGAGTTCATTGCTTGTAGTTAATCACTCACTTAACAAGTCGCAATTAGTAACCTCTGCCAGTTTCTTTTATGTTTTACCCATCTACTTAATCAATGAATTCCCCAACGTTAGATCCATCTGTTGCTTCGGCAATAGCAGAATTTGAAAAATCCAACGCCCCCAGTGTTTGGTCAAATTTAGATAAAAACCAAGTGCTGGCGGAAATGAAAATGCGCCTTTTGGACGCCTTTCAAGTCAACCAAGGTCAACAACCGTTTTGCGGTCCTGCATCGATTTTATTTGAACTCGTTCGTAAACAACCGCTGCGCTACGTGCAAATTTGCCGTAGTTTATTTGAAACTGGTGGTTTTCAAGGACGAACCAAACGCATTGAAGCATCAAATAGGTTGCGTCAAAGTCGAGGCAGACTACGAATGGGGCAAGCTGATTGGATGGTTCTAGCAACGTGGCGAGAATCAGAAAATTTGGTTTTCCCTGTTGAACCAGATGCACCGGAGATTGTCCGCAATATAGCTGGGATGACCAAATCCTGGGAGATGAAAGGATGGACGCGGGAAGTTTTAGGCTACCGGAATGTTAAATACACCCACACTTATCTTTTTGGTGAAGTCAATGCTTTGAATGAGGCAGCAAGAGTTATCTCTGGTGGTGGTGTTGCCTTTGGTTTGATTACCGCACAGGGTTTGCTGGGTGACAATCCGCCACCGCTACCTTACCCCACTCACTGGATCACGGTGTTGGGTAATATCTCAATTCGACAGGGACTGTTGTGGAAACACGACAGCGGTCGCATTAGTATGGATGTTTACACTTGGGGAAGCAAAAGGCATATAGATAAAGATGAGGATCCTTTTGAAGCTTATTTTTGGGGTATTGTCATGGGTTCGATGTAACATTATCAATTTCAGAATTCACTTGTTCCACTCATTAACAAGCAAATCAAAATGTTTTACCTGAGGTTCAAGTTCGAGAAGGAATTCTTTGTCTCTGGGTAAGTGATGAGTTTTCTCAATATCCTCACCAGCAAACTTCTTAATTGCCTCTCGTGATATCCAGTAGGAAAGCACATAAAATTCTGCTACCTTATCATTTGTGCGTCGAAATACTTGAACACCTTTATTACCATCAATGAGGCGTATTTTCTTGATCCCAGCTTCATAAAGGTATTCTGCGTATTCAGAAGATTTTGCAGCTGGTGTTCTACTGTGCCACATACGAGCGACAATTGTCTGTTGTGGAGAAGTCGTTATGTTAGCAGAAGGAGCTTTCTGTGCAGAACTAACAAGTGGTATTAGTATCAAAAACAGTAAGGTGCTTATGATAACAAAGACTTTAAACCGCTTTTTTTGAAACATAGTAGTTGCTCCTTTTTCTGGGTACAACGGAAGTAATAAGTCGCACACCAGAACATGATAAGGCAAGTAGAAACTAAAATTTTATGTAGAAACAGCTATTTAACGCACTCAATTATGCTCGACGCGGTTTGCAAAAATCCATTCGTCAAAGCGCTCGACGGGGCGTAGCTCTCCTTTGAACGAGCGTTAGCGCAGCGGGGCGTAGCCCTCCTTTGAATTCAAAAAAGGTCAAGCGTTTTATATTTAATTAGGTTGACCTACTTAACATGTCTAATTCTCAACTGCCTTTTTACGAAATATCCAGAGAGTTTGCATCACTTGAGTCAAAGAGTTTCTTTGCGCTTCTTGCACAAAGAAAAGGGGAATAATTGCTCCAATTCTGAACACAAAAGACACAACAAAGACTGCTGGTAAACCTCCTAATGAGGGATTTTGTGCAATAAAACCACCTATAGTTGTACCTAAAGCGCCACAAACCCCAGTAACGGCAGCAGTCATTCCAAAATAAATGGATTGTTGTTTGACAGGCGCAATTGCTATCTGCATATTGTCGTTGCATAAATCAATAGCTCCCCAAACCGTTCCCATTAACATGTGTAGGAGCGGTAACCACAGCCAAATGCTAAAGGAACTAACATTAATCTCCAACCAAAATAAAGGTACAAGTGTAAGTAGAATCCCCGCTAATATCAAGATTAGACGATTACCTATTTTGTCTGATAACTTACCCCAGAAAATGGTTATCACCATGTATACCCCCGCCTGAACACTGGCGTAGAGTGCCACAACACTGACATCTAAATGTAAATCATTTAACATTTTGAATGAGAAATAAGGAGCACTCAAGTTAGTGCTAAACATCTGGAAACTGAAATACAACAGAAACATCAAGAAATTAAAGTTATTTAACAGACTTTTTATCACACTCGAATCAGGTATAACAGGAGTCTTTTTTTCTATAGTTTCTGACTGTTCATCAGTATTTTTCTTTAAACTATCAGTATCTCCAGAAATAGTTTCTGACTGTTCATCAGTATTTGTATTTAAATTATCAGTATCTCCAGAAATCGCATTTTTCACAAAAGAACCCAGGACAGAAGCGTGCTGCGTCTGTGGATTCACATCCACCTGGAAGTACTGACACCCAAGACCTATCAGCCCTGACAAAGTCCCCAACAGCACAAGCACTCCATAACCTTGTAAAGCTCCACCAGGCCATTTTGAGACAACTAGACCGGCTATTGGTATACAAATCAAATGAGTTAAACTGAAAGCACCGTTGCGCAACCCAAAATATCTTCCTCGGAGCTTTCGAGGGACTAAAAGTGCCATCCAACTCATCCACGATGGATGTCCTAATCCTTGCAACATATTGATTAACAAGACAATCACAAGTGTCAGAACTATCAATTGCTGAGAATTTATATATCCGAAGCTAAGGGCGGCGATACCAATGGGTAGAAATAACCAGACTATCCTCGCAGTTACGTTTGTAAGGAGCGAATATCGAAAGCGACTGGTTGTGCGTTCTGATAGATAGGCACCCAACGGCTGAATGAGATTCACCAGCATTGGAATGGAAGACAGCATTCCAATAATCAACGGACTGGCATTTAATTCCACCAGAAAATTAGAGAGTAAAACACCAGTGACAATAGTCAAGTATATTGATGTGAAGACACCATCTATAGTGCAGGCTCTGAGGCTGATACGAATAGCATTCTTCTTTAAAACTGAAGGGCTGAGTGTTGAGTTAGCAACAACAGTCGGTTCTGAAATTGCAATCTCGGGTATTCTAGGGGCTAGAGGCAGAGCGGTTTCTGGCGAAATGGGTTCCATACTTGTCTCTACAGATGAGTCAAGCGGGGAGTGTAAACTTTGTTCGTAATTGTTCGTTATTTTATCTTGCATGTCTCAATAAAAATTTAGATAAACAAAAAGTTAATCTTGAGCTATAGAGGCAATATGTAAAGTTACAGAATTTTTATTTGGCTGTGATGCAAACCAACGTGTCGAAATTTTTACGATTGTTAGTGGCGATCGCCTTTTGGGCATCTGTTTTTGGAAGCATCGCCCTCTTGGTGATTGGTTGTCAAAATCTCCCCTTTGCGAGCGTTCCCTCAGCACCAACCGCACTCACCATCAAACTCGGTGGTTGGACAGCAAGTCCAGCAGAGCAAAAACTCTTGAAAGAACTACTACAAGCCTTTGAAGCAAAGCATCCAGGTATTAAAGTTAGGCATGAAGTCATCAACGACCAATACATGGATGTCATCAAAACCCGCTTAGTTGGTGAAGCGGCTCCTGATGTATTCTATTTAGATGCTCTTGAAGCTCCTTTTTTTATGAGCCAGAATGTTCTCGAACCACTCGATGCCTACATAACTCCTGATTTTGAGCTAGCTGACTTTGAGGAAACGCTACTCAATAGCTTCAAGTACAATGATCATATTTATGGTCTTGCGAAGGACTATTCGACACTTGCTTTATTCTACAACAAAAAAGCTTTTGGAAGTGCAGGGTTAAGCACTCCTCCAACAACTTGGAAGGAATTACGCGCCTACTCAAAAAAGTTGACCATAGACCGTAACCGAGATGGCAGAATTGATCAATACGGTTTTGGAGAAGTTCCAGAGTTAGCGCGTCAAGCTTACAAAATCAAAGCTTTTGGTGGGCAACTTATAGACCAGAATGGTTATGCAGCTTTTGCCAGTCATGCCGGATTGCAAGGATTACAATTGGCGGTAGATCAGTATCAAAAAGACCACTCCTCAGCTCAAAAGTCTGATGTTGGGACAAATTCTGGTAGTGAAATGTTTGGTCAGGGTAAAGTTGCAATGGTGATTGAGGGCAATTGGGCAATTCCCTACCTTACAGAAACTTTTCCTAATTTAGAGTTTGCTACAGCAGAATTACCTACAATTAATAATAACAAAAGTACAATGGTTTTCACTGTTGCCTACGTGATGAACAAGCAAACCCAACACAAAGCCGAAGCTTGGGAACTTATTTCTTATCTCACGGGTAAAGAAGGTATGACAAAGTGGACGAAAACAGGCTTTGCTCTGCCATCTCGGAAATCTGTTGCTCAGAAATTGGGTTATGAGCAAGATCCCCTACGAACTGCACTTGTGGCAGGAGTAAATTATGCTATACCTTGGCAAGTCGGTGAGTACCCAGCAGCGATTGTTAACAATTTTGACAACCAATTTGTCAGTGCTTTGCTAGGACAGCAACCACTACAACAGGCGATGCAACGAGCACAAGATGATGCGAATGAACTGATTAAGGCGATTGCAATGGAATAAGTAAAGTTTCATGCATTTTTTTCGAGATTGGATTTGAAATTTTGAATTTATATATCGCCTATCGCTACAGTCGGGATGGTGCCGAATGAGTTGGAGGTACATTTGTGTTTGAAGTCAGAAGGCGACAAACAAAGCCTAGATCGAACATCACACAAGACTTGGCTGGATACTTGTTTATGATGCCTACTATTTTGGTGTTAGGCACATTTGTCGTACTACCCATTCTCTGGGCTGTTTATCTTTCCCTACACAAAGTTCAACTTCTTGGCAATATTGAGTATCAATTTGTAGGCTTTCGCAACTTCACGCGACTCATTGAAGATGAACAGGTTTGGATTGCTTTAAGAAATACAGCCCAATATGTTGCAATTGTTGTCCCGGCTCAAACTGTCTTGGCTTTAATTCTAGCTGTAACGCTGAATTCTGGGATTCGCGCCAAAAATTGGTGGCGTATCCTCTACTTTTTGCCGACAGTCACTTCATCAGCTGTGTTGACGCTGATTTTTATGTGGATTTATAACACGAATGGGTTACTCAATGATTTTCTTGCTTTTGTAGGGCTACCTACTTACAACTGGTTAGGAGATCCAGCCGTTGCACTCAAAGGTATTATGCTCATGAATATTTGGTCAACAGCACCGTTTTACATGGTGATTTATCTGGCAGCGTTGCAGGATATTCCTCGTTCACTTTATGAGGCTGCATCCCTAGATGGAGCAAATGGCTGGCAGCAATTTATTCATATCACAATTCCTATACTCAGACCAGTCACCTTTTTTGTAGTCACAATAGGAGTGATTGGCACGTTTCAGTTGTTTGACCAATCCTACATTTTTTCTAACGGCACTGGTGGACCTAATAATGCTACTTTGACAATAGTTTTATTGATATATCAAGCTGTCTTTCGTAACTTGCAGATGGGGTATGCAGCGGCGATCGCCTTTTTACTTGCAGCAGTCATTATTGTTATCACTTTGATTCAACGGCGGTTTTTTGGAGGCGAAAAAACTTGACTCATATTTCTCGCACCTCATGGCTAAAAGTACTGCTGTACATAGTACTAACACTGTATGCAATTATCACCCTCATTCCCTTTTTATGGGCATTATCAGCATCATTTAAGCCGCTATCAGAAATTGTCAGCGGTGAACCTAATTTTGTACCTAAAAACTTTACTCTCGACAACTATAAACAAATTTTTTTTCAAGAACCGCTGTTTCTGCGCTGGGTTTTCAATAGTGTGGTTATAGCTATCAGTGTGACTGTATTAAACTTGTTGTTCAACTCAATGGCAGGTTACGCCTTAGCAAGACTGAACTTTAAGGGTAAACGCTTCTGGTTCTTCCTGATTTTGGCAGTCTTAGCAGTTCCTGCACAGATCACCCTCATTCCCACATTTTTAATTTTAAAAGCTTTGGGCTGGCTAAATTCCTATCAAGGGATGATTGTTCCTAGCATGGTCAATGCTACCTTCATTTTTATGATGCGGCAGTTTTTCGTGAATTTTCCCAAGGAATTAGAAGAAGCGGCTCAATTGGATGGATTGAAGACTTGGGGTATTTTTCGGCATATTGTTTTACCTTTAGCAAAACCAGCTTTAGCAGCACAAGCAGTTTTTGTATTTATGGGAAATTGGAATAATTTCTTGTTACCTCTAGTTATTTTGTTTGATCCAGAAATGTTTACTCTTCCTTTGGGATTGAATACTTTTAAAGGTCAATTCATTAGTTATTGGAACTATATTATGGCGGCTTCTATGGTGTTTACTTTACCGGCTTTGGCGATTTATGCGTTTTTTAACAGATATTTTATTGAGAGTGTAACGTTTACCGGTGGGAAGGGTTAATATAAGTAATTAAAAATTTAAAATTCTGACTCGTGTTAGGGCAGCGGGGCGTTTGCGTAGCGTCCCTTAGGGGCTAGCCCATTCTGACTTCTGACTCCTTTTTATAAACAATTCAATAAACGTAGGGGATATGTAATGGCGCAGATTGTGATTGTGGGTGCAGGTCCGACTGGTGCTACGCTTGCTTTACAGCTTGTAAAACGCGGTATTGCAGTGACATTGATTGAGGCGGCGAAGGATTTCCATCGAGTGTTTCGCGGTGAAGGGTTAATGCCGAGTGGGTTGGATGCACTTAAGCAAATGGGATTATCGGGGATTGTGGAACGTATTCCTCATAGACCACTCGACGCATGGGAGTTCATCATAGGCAAAAAGCAGTTGTTTCGAGTTGAGGAACCAATGGGGGCAGATCAACCTTGTACGTTGGTGTCGCAACCGCCATTGCTCGAAGCTATGATTACGGAAGCTCAGGCTTATCCTAACTTTGAATTTATACAAGGTTTTGCTGTAAAGGATTTACTGTGGATTAATAATCGCGTTGCGGGTGTGAAACTGGGCAATGGACGTGAAATTTGGGCCGAACTCGTGATTGGGACAGACGGTCGAAACTCGGTTATCCGACAACGGGCAGGGTTGCAATTGGTACGTCAGCCAAAGGATGTGGATATTCTCTGGTTCAAACTTGCTGCCAGTCCTAGGTTTACAGGAGATAATGTGTTTAATTTAATCCTTAGTGGCGATCGCGTATTCACCATCTTTCACGGAGCAGAGGAAGGAAAACTGCATCTAGCTTGGGTAATATCTGCAGACGAAAAAACCGATCGCAAACAAGCAGACTGGGCAGAAATTTTTGCATCGCTATCACCCTCATGGATGGCAGAGCATTTCCGTAGCTATGCAGACACCATCGAAACTCCGATTAAGCTATCAGTTGTAGTTGGTCGTTGTCCATCCTGGTACGCGCCAGGAGTGTTGCTTCTGGGTGATGCTGCACACCCAATGTCTCCTATTCGCGCTCAAGGAATCAACGTCGCATTGCGTGATGTCATTGTCGCTGCTAATCACCTTGTACCACTGTTTGACGCACAAGCTGGACACGAAGAGATTGACGCAGCACTATCGCGCATTCAAGCGGAACGTGAGCCAGAAATTATCCGCGCCCAACAACTCCAGACAGAGGAAGCAGCACAAGGCGAACTACTACGAAAAAATGCACTGATACGTTGGCTATTGATTCAACTTGCTCCCTTACTTCGTCAAACAATTCGCCACTCTTGGCTGAAGCGACAGTACGAAATGCGTCAGGGTATAACGCAGGTGCACTTGAGTGTCTGAAACTCGATGAGTTGGCAAAAAGTTTCGCGCCATGATTTTTCACTCCTGTTGATCTAAATGTTCAGCAACAGCTTGATAAAGATGCAAAACATGACTGTCATGTAAGCGGTAGAATACATTACGACCTTGCTTGCGGTAACTAACCAAACGCATCGCCCGTAAGTTTCTCAGTTGATGGGAAACAGCAGATTCACTCATATTTAATACTGCTGCCAAATCACTCACACAAAGTTCTTCTTGAGCTAACAGTGAAAGAATACGCAAACGATTAGCATCGCCTAAAAAGCCAAAAAATTCTGCCATGCGCTGGGCTTTCTCACTGTTGAGAAGCTCATGTGACGCAGGTTGGACGTTATCACCCTCTACTTGACTGGATATTTGATTGTACTCACTAGTTTCCTTTTGGGAAAGAGAATGAGTGATATTGTCAGCAAAAGTGTCTCTAGTTGACATAATATTAATGTAGAAAATTTATAGTTATTTTTTAAGAAAAAATAAATCTTACATACTCAAAATACTTTCATTGATTTGTATAAACAACATATGCTTTTCTCGAACATTGGTTGTCCTCTACTTTATGGATAAAACCAATTTAGCGAATGATAGCGTTTTGAATATCGTCTTGTCAGGTGCGTTGGCAGTAGGCATGATTCTCACTAGCTTAATTCAAGGATATCGCGGTAACTCATGAGCGTGCTATTTCGCGAGATTCTCGCTCGTTTGGTGTTGCTATGTGTGATTGTCGGTTCCATAAGCAGTATCGTTGGCATCTTTGTATCAGGTCTTTTCAACTTTGCTTCCGATCCTAGTATCGTTATTGTTCAATTTGTGGTATATTTTTTTGTTTTTGCCTGGGTCAAGTTGAAAACAAAAGCTGCGTAAATTTTTTTTCTGCAAGGACTTGCAAAATTAATATAACTTTGCTACATTAATTAATCGTGGGAATTATAAATTCCACGCCGGGATAGCTCAGTTGGTAGAGCAGAGGACTGAAAATCCTCGTGTCACCAGTTCAAGTCTGGTTCCTGGCATAATAACCAAAACCCCTAATAGCGAAAGCTTTTGCAAGTAGACTGTTTATCAGAAAACCCTATTTCAGCTATTTTTTCTGGTCTACAGAGAGTGTAAAAAATGCCGCATTAGATATTTTTGGATGAAGTTGGACAAATTATTGGGGTAAAGTTGGGGTAAATCAAGCCTTCTGCTGGGCGTCTACAAGTCGGGAAACTCTAGCCGAGCACTAGCTCCCCTTATACCGTTTCACTTTAAGGTTGATACAAATGGGGAGCACCCGAGCACCCGAACAGGGAGCAGGGGGCAGGGGGAAAGAATTAGAAACCAATCATTTGTATCAGGCATATCGTGAAATGGTATTACACCCGCCCCGATAGCGTAGTGTGACGTTAGGCATAGGGGCTTCGGTGATTCAATTCGTCACGGATTTATGAAATGCTTTACTTAGCATTTGTTAAGGTAAAAAAATCAGTGGTACAAAAGTCAGTTAATAGGTAGAGGTTGTGAAAATTCTGCTGGTAGAGGACGATCTCCCAACGGCAGCAGTACTGTGTGAGGTTCTCACGGCTCAGTACTATACGGTTGAACTGGCAACGGATGGTCAAGATGGGTTGGCATTAGCAACATCATCGAACTTTGACTTGATCTTGTTGGATCTGCTGATTCCCAAACTCGATGGTATTAGTCTTTGCCGTCAACTTCGCATTCAGGGAGTTCAAAAGCCGATTCTCTTACTCACTGCTAAAGATCAGAGTGCCGACGTAGTCAAGGGATTAGATGCAGGCGCAGACGATTATCTCACTAAACCCTACAAGTTGTCTGAGTTGCTGGCACGGATGCGGGCGTTGCTGCGTAGAGGACAGACCGAGCTAGCGCCAACTGTACTGATGTGGGAGAATCTTTGCATCAACCCTGTGTCGGCAGAAGTGACTTACAAAGGGCAACTTATATCTCTAACCCCCAAAGAATATAGCCTGTTGGGGCTGTTCCTGCGTAATCCACAGCGTGTCTTTAGCCGCAGTGACATCATTGATCGCCTCTGGTCAATGGATGCCATACCTAGCGAAGGAACTGTGACTAATCTGATTAAAGACTTGCGGCACAAGCTAAAGGCTCAGGGAATGTCCGCCGAGGTACTAGAAACCGTCTATGGCTTGGGCTATCGACTTAAGACTCCACCGAAAACTGAGGAAACAAAGGGTGTGTTGTTTGGTGAACAGGACGAACAGACACACAGACTTGCACAGACAGGGAAAAGAAAACGTCAAACAAATCTTGCTTCAGTCAACAAAGTAATAGAACGTTACAAAGATACGTTTGCCCAACGGGTAACTTTGCTAGAGCAAGTAGAACAAGCTTTGCGCTTAGGGAAATTGCAGATCGAACTCCGGTACCATGCGAGCAACGAAGCACACAAGCTAGCAGGCACACTGGGATCGTTTGGCTACGAGATGGGATCAAAGTTAGCGCGGGCGATTGAACATTTCCTTATGGGCGACAAGCCTTTAGCGCCAACGCAAGCCCCTCAACTCTCAAGACTCTTGAGTGAACTCAAAGGGACGCTTAGTAAACCTCCTACACCACCAACTATCGAACAGTTTGAGCCAACTCAGATTCCTCTGGTGCTCGTTATCGATGATGAATCTTTGAGCAATCAACTGAAAACCGAAGCTATGAGTTGGGGAGTGCGGATTGAAGTTGCTAGCAATTGGGCGATCGCTCTGGCAGTGATTTCTCAATCTCCCCAAGCTGTTTTGCTTAATCTCAATGGACAAGATCCGATAGAAAAGGGCTTAACCTTGCTGCAAAAACTCAAGGAACAGCTTCCCACGACACCAATTTTGGTGATAGGTGAGCAAGACAATCTGACACACAGAGTTGCTGTTTCTCGTTTGGGGGTACAACGATTTTTACACAAGCCAGTGAGCACAGCTGAAATATTTGAAGCGATACGCGTTTGCGATAGACGAAGTCGTGCCGTTAGCGTAGCGTGTCCGCAGGACATAGGCATAGCGCCCCCTATGCCTAACGGCACGCTTGGGCTATCGGGGCTAGCGTCAAGCCTGAGCGCAAAGCGCACGCTGCGCGAACGGCTTATCGCTCAAGTTCTGCCCAAATCTCAAGCTTCCGAAGCCAAAGTGATGATTTTAGATGACGATCCAATAGCACTGGAGCTATTAAGCAATCTGCTGCAACCTTGGGGGCTGAGGGTGAAGACTTTGCAAGATCCCCAACAGTTTTGGGAGGTATTAACTACCACAACGCCTGACTTACTCGTAATCGATTTGGAAATGCCAACATACAGTGGTGTTGATTTGTGCCGCGTAGTGCGACAAGATCCTAAGTGGGGAAATTTGCCGATTTTGGTGGTTACTGCTCATACAGACTTAGAATCGATTCAGCAGGTATTTGCGGCGGGAGCCGATGATTTTATCGGTAAGCCCGTAGTGGGACCAGAATTAGTCACCCGTGTTATCAGTCGCATTGATCGCTCCCGCTTACAGCAAGAACTAAAAATCTTAAAGCGGAGAATTGGAACTTAAACCAAACAATTCGTCATTCCTAATTGATTCAAATATCAGAGCCACCTAACTTAAGTTGATGATTACCATCCGAGGCTACCAACTGCTTACCCAAATCTACGAAAGTGTTAATTCTTTGGTGTATCGAGGTATCCGAGAGTCAGGTAATCAACCTGTTATTCTCAAAGTTCTCAAAGATGACTATCCCACACCATCTGAGTTAACTCGATATAAGCAGGAATATGAAATGACTCGGAATCTCAATTTAGATGGAGTGGTTAAGGCTTATGGCTTAGAACCGATAGAAAGAACTCTAGTCATCATCTTTGAGGATTTTGGTGCAACATCCTTAACTCTATTAAAGGAGGTAGGAGGGAGTTTTTGCCTTTCCGCAATTTTTTCTTTACTAGAATTTCTCAAGCTTGCCATCAAGATAGCTGAGATTTTGGGTACGATTCATACTGCCAATGTTATCCACAAAGATCTCAACCCCTCGAATATCGTCCTCAACCCGGTAACTGGACAACTCAAAATCATTGACTTTGGTATTTCCACTCTCATTACCCGCTCTAATCCGACTCTTAAAAATCCCAATGTTTTAGAAGGCACTCTAGCATACATATCGCCCGAGCAGACGGGACGAATGAACCGAAGTCTTGATTACCGTACAGATTTTTACTCTCTCGGTGTTACCTTTTACGAACTGCTGACAGGAAAACTACCGTTTGAAAAGAATGATGCTCTAGAGTTAGTACATTGTCATATCGCTCAACACCCCATTCCACCCCATCAGCTTGTAGAGGGTAAAAGCGGTACAGCCATTCCCAAGACAGTTTCAGATATTGTGATGAAATTGATGGGGAAAACAGCAGAAGAACGATACCAAAGTGCTTGGGGACTAAAAGCTGATTTAGAAAAATGCCTTCAGCAGTTACAGACAACTGGCAAAATTGAACCGTTTTCTCTCGGTTCGACTGATATTTCTGACAAGTTTCAAATACCCCAAAAAGTTTATGGACGTGACGCGGAAGTTGAAACTTTACTGGTGGCGTTTGAGCGAGTCGCAGGGGGAGGAGAAAAAGAAAACCTGCAATCACCAGTCATCAATCACCAGTCACCAATTCAAGGGTTAAAATCCAAAATTGAGATGATGTTGGTGACGGGTTATTCTGGTGTTGGAAAATCAGCTTTAGTACAGGAGATTTATAAACCCATTACTGAAAAACGCGGTTATTTCCTAACTGGTAAATTTGACCAGTTTAAGCGAAATATCCCTTACTCAGCCATTGTAAGCGCGTTCGCCGGATTAATACAGCAACTGTTAACTGAAACTGAAGTGCAGCTTGAGCAATGGCGAGAAAAACTTCGACTTGCTTTGGGTTCTAATGGTCAAGTCATTATTGATGTCCTTCCGGAAGTGGAACTGATTGTTGGTAAACAGCCATCTGTGTTAGAGTTAGGCGCTGCTGAGTCGCAAAATCGCTTTAATCTGGTTTTTCAAAACTTTATCCAGACATTTTGTCTAAAAGAGCATCCTTTAGTGATCTTTTTGGATGATTTGCAGTGGGCTGACTCCGCCAGCCTCAAGTTGATAGATCTGATGATGACAGATGCAGATACACAATATCTGTTTCTGATTGGAGCGTATCGAGATAATGAAGTCAACTGCACTCATCCATTGATGATGACTCTTGATAGGTTGCGTAATATTGGAGCGACTGTCAATTTTATTACCTTAGCTCCTTTACAAAGTGAGTCTATCAGTCAATTAATTGCTGATACATTGCACGCAGACATGCCATCAGTCAGCCAGTTGGCATCCCTTATAGTGCGTAAAACTGACGGCAATCCTTTCTTCGTTAATCAATTTTTGAAAACACTGCACGCGGACAATCTCCTTACCTTTGATTTTGAACGCAATGCTTGGCAATGGAACTTAGCTCAAATTCAGGCAACGAATATCACTGACAATGTGGTGGAGTTGATGATTGGTGAGTTAAAGAAATTGCCGGAATCCACACAGCACATTTTGCGTTTAGCAGCTTGTGTTGGTGCTGAATTTGACTTAAAAACCCTTTCTATTATTTGTGAAAAATCTCAGGGCGAAATTTTTTCTGACTTAATGACAGCAGTTCAATCCGGATTAATCTTATGTATATCTGAGTTAGATACGAACCTATTCATTCAAAATTATAAATTTTTACATGACCGAGTACAACAAGCAGCTTATGCTTTGATAGATGATAAGCAAAAAAAAAATATTCACCTAGAAATCGGTCGCCTATTGTTACAGAATATCTCAGTCGATGCTTTATTCGATGGGTTATTTGACATTGTTGATCATTTTAATCTTGGGGTTGAATTAGTCACCTATCAACAGGAGCGAAATGAAATCGCCAAACTCAATTTGATGGCGGGTCAGAAAGCCAAAGTAGGAACAGCTTATGGGGCAGCAGTCGAGTATTTGAATGTCGGGCTAAAACTCTTGAGTGCAGATAGTTGGCACAAAGAGTATGACCTAACCTTAGCTTTGTACGAAGAAGCAGCAGAGGCGGCGTACCTCAACGGAGACTTTATCACGATGGAGCCATTGGCTCTAGTTGTGTTAAACAATGCCAAAACAGTGCTGGACAAAGTAAAAGTTTATGATGACAAAATCCAAGCATATGTGTCACAGGGCAACCTCAAAGAAGCCATTAATATTGGACTGCAAGTGCTAAATTTGTTAGGAGTGATATTACCAGAAGAACCGAGCCAGTTAGATATTCAAAAAGGATTGGAGGAAACAGCTTCACTTTTGAATGGGCAGGAAATTGAAGACTTAATTAGCTTGCCAAAGATGACCGAACCTGAAAAGCTAGCAGCGATGCTTGTCCTATCAAGTATAGCATCAGCTTCATTTATAACGAGTCCCAATCTTTTTTTACTGATCGCATTATCAAAAATTAATCTATCTATTACATATGGCAATATAGAATTATCAGCATTTGCTTATGGTCAATACACAGTAGTTCTGTGTGGAATACTCCAAGACTATGAGTCAGCTTATAAATTTGGCAAACTTTCTTTAGTTTTGGGAGAACAGTTAAATGCTCAGAAAGAAAAAGCTAAAATCTGTCTGGGATTTGGTGCTCACTCAATGCACTGGAAGGAGCATGTCAAGGAAACAATATCAGTTTTGATTGAGGGCTATCAAGGCGGAGTTGAAATTGGGGACTTTGAATATGCTGGCTATTGCGCCTGTTATGTGTGCGAACATTTATATTTTCTCGGTCACGAACTTACACAGTTAGAACAAGAGATAGCCATTTATAGTAAAGCGATCGCTCGAATCAAACAAGAAGCATCTTTTCATTGGACAGCCATCTTTCGACAAGCAGTTCTCAATTTGTTGGGTAAAGCTGAAAATCCCATCCGCTTATTTGGTAATGCCTATAACGAAGAGCAAAGCCTACCACTTGCTATCAAAGTCAATAACAGAATAGAACTTTTATTTTTTTACTTAAATAAACTTATATTGTGTTATTTATTTGGTGACACTCAACAAGCCGTCCAAAATGGAGTACTCGCTAAACAGTATCTAGAAGGATTCGCTACAATGCTAGTTACTGGTTTACTGCATTTCTATGATTCTTTGGCACATTTGAGTGCATTTGTCGAGGCTTCAAGCTCCGAAAAAGAAACTTATCTCAATCGAGTGAATATAAACCAAGAGAAGATGCAGAAATGGGCATATCATGCTCCGATGAATTATCTGCATAAATTTTATTTAGTCGAGGCAGAGAAAGCACGAGTTTTAGGTCAATATTTTGAAGCCGAGGAGTTTTACGAACAAGCGATTCAAGGAGCAAGAGAAAATGAATATGTCCAGGAAGAAGCCTTAGCTTATGAATTAGCTGCTAAGTTTTATTTAGGGCGTGGTAGATTGAAGTTTGCCCAAACTTATATGCAAGAAGCTCATTACACCTACACACGCTGGGGAGCAACAGCAAAGGTCAAAGATTTAGAAAAACACTACCCCCAATTTTTTCCCAAAACAAGTTCCCACGGCATTAAGCCTTACACCTCTAATGCAATTTTCAGCACCGATTCAAAAACATCTAGTGAACTCGATTTAAGCAGCGTTCTCAAAGCCTCACAAGCCCTGTCAAGTGAAATTGTGCTAACTACCCTGTTAGAAAAAATGATGAAAATTGTCCTGGAAAATGCAGGGGCACAGAAAGGTTACCTTATTTTACAATCGCAGATTGAACCAGGGAACAAGAATGGGCAATGGGTAATTGAGGCATCAGGAACAGTTGATAATAATGAATTCAAGATTTTACCATCCATCCCGCTTGAAACTGTTGGTGGCAGCAGTCATACCCCAATGGTGTGTGATGCGATCGTCAATTACGTTATCCGTACCCAAGAAAGTATTGTTTTGAATGATGCTTTTCGTGAAGGCAATTTCATTCGTACTTCTTACATTGTTAAACAGCAACCGAAATCAATTTTGTGTGCGCCTCTGCTCAATCAAGGCAAACTGGTAGGTATTTTGTACCTGGAAAATAATCTGACAACTGAGGCTTTTACGCCAGACAGATTGGAAGTCTTGAAACTGTTATCTTCGCAGGCAGCAATTTCGATAGAAAATGCCAAGCTTTATGCTCAAGTGCGTGAAAATGAGAGGAGGCTGTCTCAATTTTTAGAGGCAATACCCATAGGTATCGGAGTGCTGGATGCTCAAGGTAGATCGTGCTATGCTAACCGAACGGCTGTGGAGTTAATGGGTAAAGGAGTTGTGCCGTCAGCTACAGCCGAACAATTGGGAGAAGTTTATCAACTTTATGTTGCGCAAACTTCTAAGCAATACCCGAGTGATCAACTACCAATCATGCGGGCGTTGAGCGGTAATCAGGCGATCGCGGATGATATAGAAATTCACCAAAAAGATAGGATTATTCCCGTGGAAAGTCGAGGAACACCCGTCTTTGATGAAAAGGGTAATATTGCGTATGCGATTACCACGTTTCAAGATATCACAGAACGCAAACAAGCTCAGCAGATTTTAACTGACTACAATCGTACTTTAGAAAAGCAAGTTGCTCAAAGGACAGCCGCTTTACAAGAGAGTGAAGAGCGGTTTCGCCATGCGTTTCATGATGCTCCCATTGGTATGGCGCTGCTGGGATTGAATCATCGCTGGCTGCAAATTAATCCGATGCTAGGTGAAATGCTTGGCTGCTCTGAATCAGAGTTACTAAGCGTGAACGCTTTTGAGTTCATTCACCCGGAAGATGTTCATCAACTTCAGGATTGCATCAAGCAAGTTTTGAGCAATGAAAACCGCAATGCTCAAGTAGAGTTGCGCTACTTGTGCCAGGGAGGACGGATCGCTTGGGGATTAACGAGCCTGTCATTGGTACGAGATTCTTACTACAAGTCTTTATATTACGTCACACAGATCCAAGATATCAGCGAACAGCGGGCTATTGAGCAGATGAAAAATGAATTCATTTCCGTCGTTAGCCATGAACTTCGCACCCCGCTCACCGCAATCCGAGGATTTTTAGGGCTGCTCAATACTGGTATGTACGACAACAAACCCGAAAAAGCCAAACGGATGCTCCAGCAAGCTTTGACAAACAGCGATCGCCTTGTGCGTCTGGTTAATGACATCCTTGATTTAGAACGCTTATCTTCGGGGCGAGTACAGCTTACAAAGGAAGTTTGTCAAGCAGAAGATTTAATGCAACGATCCGTCGAAGGGGTACAGTCAATCGCTCTTGGAGCTGCGATTACACTCTTGATTACTCCCACCAACGCTTGCGTATGGGCTTCGCCCGACTCAATCATCCAAATGCTGACCAATTTGTTGAGCAATGCCATCAAGTTCTCTGCCCCTAACTCGGTTATTACCCTGTCTGCCCAACCTCAGTTCAACTCAGTTCTGTTTGAAGTCAAAGACCAAGGCAGAGGCATTCCCGCCGACAAGCTAGAAACGATTTTTGAACGCTTCCAACAGGTTGACGTTTCCGATTCTCGTGCTAAAGGAGGAACTGGCTTAGGCTTAGCGATTTGCCAAAGTATTGTCCAACAACATAAGGGGAGTATTTGGGCACAGAGCAAACTGGGTGAAGGCAGCACTTTTTATTTTACATTGCCAATACCATCAAGAGAAAATCATGACTAAACGCATCCTTGTTATTGATGATGAAGAATCGCTGCAAGACCTTATCTGCACTTGCTTGGAGGATTTGGGAGGGTGGGAGACACAATCTGCCCAATCGGGTCATGAAGGACTTCTTAAAGTCCAAGGGTATGCTTTTGATGTTATTCTCCTTGATGTATCGATGCCCGAGATGGATGGCTTCCAATTCTACACGCAACTCAGAGCCAACCCAACAACTCAAACGATTCCGGTGATTTTGCTAACCGCTAAGGTATTACCGGACGAGCGTAGGCGTTTTGCTCAAATGGATATCGCTGGAATTATCACCAAACCCTTCGATCCAACCCTGATTTGCGAACAAGTAGCCCAACTGATGGGTTGGAGTCAGTAGATCTTGGCGTTAAATTTTATAGCAGGGAACGCTTAACGCTTAACAGGGAACTACTAAGACGAAGCTAATTCACAAGTTAATAAGCGCGATACGCGCAGCGTCAAGCCTCTGGCTTATCGCCCTCTTGGATGGAATTTGTCGGCTGAGAATGAATCTACTATTTGAGCCAGAGTCGTTTGAGAAAAAATTTAGCATCCCTATAAGTTCCTTATTTTTTATTGATATGTTTAGCGCATAAGGTTGGGAAAAGGAAGTTTGAAAAAATCCCTAGCATTCTGACTGGAATAAAATGCAGCAACCTTGGTGTCCCCCCGGAGGGGGGACACCGCCTCAAAGAGCTGCTATTGGATATAACTAGTTGATAAAGGCTGAAATATCCACACAGCAGGGTTTCTAAAAAACTTTTTTGTTTACTAACTTTTGCGTATTATTTCAGACACTTAATTCTTCGTAAGTATTTGAAACAGAGGTTCGAGTGTCCAACGCTTGTTGTTACTGCCGATTCAATCTCTTTGTTTTTTAATCACAACTTAAGATGCGGTATCAAGTTGCTGGTAGCCTTCGTAGTGACGATCTTTCATATATTGTTCGTCAGGCAGACGAACAACTTTATGCTAGCTTGAAAGCTAGCGATTTCTGTTATGTCTTAAACTCTCGCCAGATGGGTAAGTCATCTTTACTACAGCGGACAATTTTTCGTCTGAGATCAGAAGGCTATGAATGCCTTTATTTGGACATGAACAGGTTGGCTGCCAATAATCTTACACCAGAAAAATGGTATAAAAGCGTCATTCTTAGCTTGTTCCACAGCTTAAATTTAGGGCAACAGGTCAATTTTCAAAATTGGTGGGATACGCAAGCAGGAACTTGCCCGGTAAAGAAATTATACCAGTTCGTAGAAGAAGTGTTGTTGATACATATTCAAAGCAAATCTCCCAAAGACGGCAAAGCCGAACGCATTTTTATCTTCATTGATGAAATTGATAGTTTGTTGAGTTTGAATTTTCCTGTCAATGACTTTTTTGCTTGGATTTCTCATTGCTACAATCAGCAGGCAGACAACCCGAATTTTCAACGCTTGGGATTTGCACTATTTGGGGTAGCCAGTCCATCTGATCTAATTTCTGACAAATACCTCACACTTTTTAATATTGGTATCCCAATAGAGTTACATGACTTTCAACTGCATGAAGTCACTCCCCTGCTTGAAAGGTTAAAGGAAGCGATTAGCCAAAGCGAAGCTGTTATGCAAGAGATTCTCTACTGGACAGGAGGACAGCCATTTCTTACCCAAAAACTTTCTCAGTTAATAGTTCAAATTGCCTTGGAAACATCTAATAGAATAATTAATTTACCAAGACACACAGAAGCGTTATGGGTAGAACAATTGGTGAAAACGCACATTATCCAACACTGGGAAGAAAAAGATGAGCCAGAACACCTCCACACGATTCGCGATCGCCTACTTTTTAACAAACAGCGTGCAGTCCAATTGTTAAGTCTTATAGAGCGAGTGTTGCAAGCAGAGGAAAGTCAAACATCTGGTGTACCTACCGACAATAGTCCAGAACAGGCAGAACTTTTACTATCCGGATTGGTTGAAAAGCGCGACGGCTATCTTAGAATTAAAAATCCCATCTACCGCAGTGTCTTCAATTCTGAATGGGTGAGTAGACAATTAACCCAACTCAGGTTTACCGAAAAGTTTTCCAGAAGCCTTGCTAGCCTTTGATTGAACTAGGAACGATCCTTACGACTAGCTGTGACGAAACTCAAGGTTAGTGGGTTTGAAACGGTTCATAAATCATTAACTTTGATTTTAGTGTTAGCGCACGTGATCACTAACGCTAGAGGGTTCCCCCCATCAGAATCAGGTAAAGGTATCACTTCGTATTTCGATAGCGCTGAATTAAGCGTTTGACAAACGATAAGCTTACTTTCAAACACCTGGAACTGTAACGTGTCGTTGCAGCACACCAGAATTTTTGAGTTCTTCCAAGGTTACATTGTCAGTGCAAAATAAAACTGTTTCCAGTTCAGCAATAAGAACTTCAACCAACTCATCAACAGCGGCTTCTGAGTTTACAGCCGCTTCTAGAAAAGGTCTGGCTAAACCTGCGAGATCGGCTCCCAGGGCGATCGCCTTAGCTACGTCTAATCCATTACGCAGCCCTCCAGAAGCAATTAAAGGAATTGTTGGCGCGACTGCACGGATTGAGGTTATGCACTCAGCTGTTGGAAGTCCCCAGTCAGCAAAAGTTTGTCCCAGACGGCGCTGTTTGTTATCTTTTGCCCGTTCGCTTTCCACTTTTGCCCATGAGGTTCCACCCGCACCAGCTACGTCTATTGCTGTCACTCCCACATCAATTAACTTTTGTGCCATTGCTGCTGAGATTCCATTTCCCACTTCCTTGACAACCACAGGAACGGGAAGTTTTTCGCAAAGTTCAGCAATCTTACGAAGCAGCCCCCGGAAATTTGTGTCCCCATGAGATTGTACGCACTCTTGCAGGGGGTTAAGATGCAGAATCAGCGCATCCGCTGCCAACATATCGACAAGTTGCAAACATTCGACAAGACCACATCCATAATTCAACTGCACAGCTCCCAAATTTGCAAACAGCAGAATGTCAGGAGCGAGGTGGCGCACTGCGAAAGTCGAGGCTAGGTGGGGCATCTCTAGAGCAATTCGTTGCGAACCAATTCCCATTGCTAATCGGTAACGTTGAGCAACACTTGCAAGCCGAGTGTTGACTAGCCGCGCGAGTTCTGTCCCTCCTGTCATGGAAGAAATCAGAAGTGGTGCACCAAGATTTTTACCCAAGAAGGTTGTTTGAATATTGATATCACTGCGGTCTAATTCCGGAAGACAGCAATGAGTAAAGCGATAGCACTCAAACCCATTCGTTACCTCCCGGAATTGTACATCCTCCTCTAAGCACACACGAAGGTGATCGGCTTTGCGGTTCTCAATTTCAGTTGCAGCATCGACTGGCGGTAAAATACTGGTCATAATATTTTTTCTGGTGACGGGTTATTGGCAGCTTGGCGCAAATAGCCTCGTGAAATTTGGCGACATCAAACGAGAGCGATGCTAAAGACTCCTAATACCGTTTCACTTTAAGGTTGATACAAATAGGCAGCAGAGGAGCAGAGGA